>JABUUX010000043.1 GCA_021442965.1 Treponema sp. | reverse complement strand
GGCGCTTTTTTTTTGCTGAAGTAGAATTGTATGTTTGCCTTGGGCAAGCATCGTTCAGGGGAAGGTTTCAGTTTTGCGTGCCGTAAAACAAAACGAAAAACTGATGGTTTGAATAGAAAAACTATTTAAGGTCTTAACAGTTGAAAAAAATTCAGTAAAATATACGGTATGGAATCAATACAAGGACCTGGATTTAATCCAGAAGAAATCATTTTCTGCCCTACTTCTGCATGCATCCTGACCTGCCCGCATTGCTTTGTAAATCAGAAAGCTGGGTCTTTATGTATAGAAGACGCGATAAATTTACTTTACGACTGCGCCTCTAATAATATTTCAAAAGTTGGATTCTCAGGAGGAGAACCTTTTTTAAATTTAGATTTTACATGTTCCATTATCGAAAGAGCTGTAAAACTTGAAATGATTTTTGACAGACTAATGACAAATGGTGCCTGGTGGAAAAATGAAAATGAGCTGTTTGAAAAGCTTGAACGCGTAAAAGAAGCAGGCTTTGACGGAAAAATTGGTCTTTCATGGGATTCTTTTCATGGAACGAGTGTTCAGAAAATTGCCATGTTTATAACGGCATGTCATCAGATTTTTGATGATGAATCTTGTGTTGAAATCCTTAGTGTGGTAAATGAAAAAAACAAAAAATCAGATGATTTAAAATTTAAGGATGATTTGATAGAACTTGGACTGACTATTGGAGGATATGTTTCAGGCTATACTGATAAAAAAACAAAAACAGGAACTTTAGAAATTTTAAATGATTTCAGTGATATTTCTGTTCCGGTTTTTAGATTTTCTCAAAGTTTAATGCCAGAAAAAGCAATTTGGAAAGACAAGAAATGGTTCAAAGAAGATTTTTGCCAGGAGGTCGGAAATGTTCTTTATGTTCATGCTGATGGACGGGTGGCTCCATGTTGTGGTTTTGCAAATGAAGAACCATCACTAATTATTGGAAACGTTAAAGATAGTTTTAATATTCTGATGGAAAATGCTGAAAAAAATCCTATGGTAGAAGTTTGTTATATTGAAGGATTAGAAAATCACCGGAAAAAATTAGAAAAAAACAGAAAACTGCCTGGGAAAACTAAAGACATGTGTATGTTCTGTGCATGGGTTTGCAGAAATCAATAATTTTACATACGGAATTCCATATCAAAATTGAACTGAAATTCACTGGTTCGAATTGCATAAACAAACTCAAAATTTGCTGCCATACCTATTCTTGTAGCACGTCCTATGACAGGAGAAAAACCAACGTTGGCTCGTGCATAAAAGCGGTCATTCAAGTAGGAATTTTCAAAAACCTGATTCACTTTTGCAGTACTTCTGATATCGGGTGAAAGATTACTTTTTAAGTTGTAGTCAAAAGCCAGATTGTAACCTGCAGAAAGAGAAAACCGTGTAATATAAAGATTCAGAATCGGTGTTCCTCTCTGCACTTCTTTTCCTATAAGAAGGATTTCGGAATCAAGACTAAAAGTATTGCCTTTCTTGAAAAACAAACTGGACGTAATTCTTGCAGGAATTCCGAGTATCCATCCGCTTTCATTTTTCAGTGGTGTAAGACGAGGTATACGGGCTTCAACTGACAATGGGAATCCGACAAAAGTTGGGAGAAATGACAGGAGAATATTATTCTCATTTTTTGCATCCTCTGAATTCCAGTTTACATCAAAGATAGAAGAAATTTTTATGCCACTTTTTTCGTAAGGACTGAATCCGGTCTGATGAATATTTGAATACTCAACAGAAAAATCAAAATTAAATATACGGTAAGCAGAAAAAATAGCCGGCCAATAAAAAAGGTTTTCTTTTTCTTCAGAATCAAAAAGGTCTTTTGAAAAAGTTGAAGCATTGTATTGTGAATAGATATCAAACGAAAGAGTTCCAAATCCAAGCCCCAGATCCAATTTCCATGAAGTTCCTAACATAGTAAGAAAATCATACTGACCGCTCCAGTCAAACTTGAACATAGATCCCATAATCAAATCCACTGGAGTAGTAGTATTTTTTAGATAAAAAGCTGTAACCATATCACGAGAAAAATCTGTCATTTGAGACTTGAGAAGTTTAAGACTTTCTTGAGTAGGATTCACAAGGTTTTGAAAATCAAGTTTTGCATAACCAAATCCCATAGATACTGTAATTTCATTATTAGATAAGGGGTCAGATTGAGTCATATAAGAAACGCCAAGCCCCGGGAACATACTGACACCTTCTGTAATGGACATATTTTTTACCGGGAGCATTGGAAACCAAGTGCCTTTAAACATATATCTGAATGGATTGTAACGATCTGAATCTGTACTTAGTTCAATATCATCAGGATCTACTTCATTATACAAAGGAATATCAAATGCGGCCTCAGTAAATTCATAATTTTTGACCCGAAGATAATTTGCAGGTATCTTTTTAATTTCATTATAGGAAGATTTTCTGGAAATAAAATAAATATCACTTTGGTAAAAAACAGGATTATAAACTCCCCCGCTCACATCAAAAGTTTGAAGGGAGATAGATTTAAAACTCAAATCATCATCAGTTTCTATTAATCCGGTTCTGTAAAATGCAAAATCATCTCGTGGAATATAATTAAACGAAAATGTATTTCCGCTTTCAGAAATAGTTGTAAGAGAAGTAAGTCCATTTTTAAGCTGTTCATCATTTCCCAAAGGTTCAAGATTTACTAAAGTTGTCTTTTCTGATTTTTGCTTTACATTGATAAAATGGAAAAATCTTCTGGACCCGGATTTAAAAAGAGAAACAAGATATCCGTCAGGGCCGCGTGTCAGAGAATAAGGAATCATTGAGTTGTTAAAAGCACGGCGGTAAATTAAGTCATCATCAATATCATCATAAATCTTATTTCGGGTTTCATCGTATAAAATTTCATTAATTTCTTCACTATAATAAATTCTAATTTCAGGATATTTATCATCTACATAGACTCCGGCAACTGCATAAACCCCGTCAACAGAAATTATACAGGCATCACGAAAATCATAAGTTTCACGAACAAACCTTCGATGCTTTAAATCATAAACAGCAGTTTTATCTGACTTTATATTATTCCTGTATTTTGGTCGCTCATAACTAACTGCCAGAAATCTTCCTGTATCATCAGCTGAAATTTTTGTAACATGATTTAACGTAAAAAGAAAACGGCTTCCAAATAAGGGAGTTTCGGGATTAATTAGTCTTGCCTCAAAAGTGAGGTCATCATAAGTAACAATACCATATGGCGTAGATACAAGTTTTACAGGAAGAGTTCTATTCTCGTTAGGTATGGCAGAAACGGCATTTTCAGAAAAAATTATTCCATTTTCATTTACTTCCGGAACTGGAACTGAATCTTTAAACTGAGCCCACGCATCATCAAGGGTAAGTCCGTATACTTTTTTAAAAATTGTTTGCGTAAAAAAGATAAAATAAACATGACCACATTCCTGCCAGTATTCAATATATTTATTAACACCATAACGCTGCTGAAGAAAAGCCGCAAACGCTGTTCCACAAGCAGTAGACAGTTCTTCACAAGGATAAATATCACGACTTCCTGCACAATCCACCCAAGAAGGAAAAGTGTTATCGACTTTTGCCTGCATAAGAAGCTGCAGGTTATAACTGTCATTCAACACATTTTTGTTATCTGTTTCCAAACTGGAGATACCTTTAACAAAAGAAAATGGAAGATTCATAAGACTGGTAGGCTGTAAAGAATCTACACCAAGAAAATCTGACATAAAACGCCAGAATCCGCTCTTAATAGACTGCCCCATTGCACTTAAAACTTCCCGATAGAAAGAACCGAGGATCATATCTTCGTATATGGTGTCTTTTTCTTCTGGAACAGCGTCATAAATTACAATACGGTTATATGGCTCAGCAGAATATGTAACAGAAAAAGAATCTGAATCAGGAGAAATAACAACTACAATTCTGAAATTCTTATCAGCATGAATAGTTTCTTTTGCTTTTAAATAAATGGGATCTGCTCGATCTTCCAAAAGTCTTGCAAGACCGGCAGAATCTTCAGGATAAATAATATCAAAATAAGTGGTGTAAAGAACACGCATTCTGTGAATGCCCGACATTACACCAGCATTGATTTGAGTACAAATAAGAAGTAAAAAAATAAGGCAGATTGATTTTTTATTCACTTCAGTTATTTACAGAAGGATTCCAATACCTTTTTGTATATTTCCAACCCTGAATCAATTTCTTTATAGCTGATATTAAGAGGTGGAAGGAAACGAACAACATCACTGCCTGCAGTAGTTGTACATAGTCCAGATTCAAGGCATTTTACTTCAATATCAAACGGTTTTATGGAAGAATCAATCTGAGTTCCTATCATAAGACCTTTTCCGCGAACATCTTTGACAAAAGGAATATTCCAACTTTTTATGATTTCGCGAATGTAATCACCTTTGTTAATTACATCATGAAGAAAACCATCTTTTGAAAGTGTATCTATTACAACATTTCCAGCTGCGCATGCTAAAGGATTTCCTGCGAATGTAGACTGATGATCTCCTGCCACAAAAACACCGTTTGCTTTACCACGGAAAAGCATAGCTCCCATTGGAACTCCACCTGCAATTCCCTTTGCAAGAGTAACTACTTCGGGATTAAAACCTAAAGATTCACTGGCAAGAAATGTACCTGTACGACCTACACCTGTTTGAACTTCATCTGCCATAACGATAGCCCCGGCTTTTCGTGCAGCATCTGCAGCGGCCTTTGCCCATTCCGAATCAATAAGATTTACACCACCTTCCCCTTGAATACATTCTATAAAAAGAGCTGCTGTTGTTTCATCAAAAGCTGAAGACAGACATTCAAAATCGTTCGGTTTAATTGTTTTAAATCCTTGTGGATAAGGAGCAAAATAATCAGGATGGAATTTTTCCTGTCCTGTTGCAGTAAGTGTTGCGAGAGTTCTTCCATGAAAAGATGATTCCAGAGTAACTATTGTTCGTCGTTTTTCACCACCATTTAAAAATCCATATTTTCGTGCAAGTTTTATTGCAGCTTCATTTGCTTCTGCCCCAGAATTTCCAAAATATCCGCCTTCAAAACCTGTAATCGAAAGAAGTTTTTTTGCAAATTCCAATCCTGTATCTGAAAAATAATAATTTGAAATATGGATTTGCTTTGAAGCTTGTTTTGCTATTGCCTTTACAAGCGGTTTGTAATTATGACCAAGGCAGTTTACACCAATTCCAGAAATAAAATCGATATACTTCTTACCATCAGAAGTGTACATTGTTGCCCCTTTACCTTTTACAAAAGTTAAATCAAAAGAGCCATAGTTATTTACAATAAGTTTTTCCATATCAAAACCTCTGAAAAAGATTTTACAGTTTAGGGGATTTTTATGCAAATGAACTGTTTTAGAGAAATTACCAGATATTAAACCTGCGGGAAATTTCATTGTGTACATGGCGTTTATTTGCAGTCCACAAAGGCGAAACTAATATAGATTTAGGACCGTCTCCCGTAAGGCGATGAATTACTGTATGAGACGGTATAATTCCCAAAGCTTTAGAAAGGAGATTATAGTACTCGTCTTCTTCAAGTGTTTTAAATTTTCCATCCAAATAGTCTTTATATAAATCTGTATCTTTAAGAACATGGAGAACTGAAATTTTTATACCGTCACTTCCTGACATTACTGTCTTCCTTACAGTTTGGAGCATATCAGTTTCCGTATCTCCTGGAAGTCCAAAAATAACGTGAGTTACAATATGGATTCTGCTGTCAGTTTTACGGATTACATTTACAGCATTTTCATAATCCTCATTTGTATAGTGACGGCGAATATACTTAGCTGTATTCTCATTTACAGTCTGAAGTCCAAGTTCTAACTGAACGAAAGTTCTGGAACAAAGTGATTTGATTTTTAAAAGAATTTCATCTGACAGGCAGTCGGGACGTGTTGCAATTGATATACCGACTATATCCGGAGAGTCTGCAGCTTCGTTATACAATTTTGCAAGATATTCTGCATCTCCATACGTATTTGAAAAACTCTGAAAATATGCAATATATTTTCCCCCTTTATTTTTTTTACCTACAAGTTTTTTAGCGTCAACAATCTGTTCTGAAATAGTTTTATTCCCAGAAGAAGAAAAATCCCCCGAACCTTTAGCACTGCAGAATATGCATCCACCTTTCCCTTTTGTGCCGTCACGATTCGGGCAGGTACAGCCTGCATCCAGGGAGATTTTATATACTTTACAGCCAAAAATATTTTTGTAAAAATCAGATACATACATCTATGACAATTTAGCATACATTTGAAAAAGCCTCAATTTTCTTGTATAGTACAAATGTACGATGTAACGTGCCCGAGTTCATAGAACCAGCCTTATTGAAGACGCCAAGGCGCTTCAGTGATACACATCTCCAAAAACATCTTTTTTTCTCAATACTTTCAATTCCAGGAGTTCTTATGAACAAATATGTAAAACGTTATTTTATCGATGCTATGAGCGGAATGGCTCAAGGACTTTTTGCCTCCCTTTTAATCGGAACAATTATCAAAACACTCGGGCAGCAGCTTTTACGCTTGAACCAAAATGCCGTTTTTCAGTTTCTTGTAGACGCAGGAAATTTTGCAACTGAAAGTCATGTAGTCGGGGCAGCCATGGCAGTTGGAATCGGATACGCGATGGGTTGTTCGCTCCTCGTGCTTCTTTCTCTTGCTGCGGTAGGGTCGGCTGCAAATGTCACGGGAGGGGCTGGCGGTCCGCTTGCAGTTTTGTTCATCGCAATTATAGCGGCAGAATGCGGAAACCTTGTAAGCCGTAAAACAAAAGTTGATATTATCGTAACGCCGCTTATGACAATTATTTCTGGCGCATTACTTACAGTTTTAACTGCAAAATATATCGGACTTGCTGCATCTTCTGTGGGACGGTTTGTAGTGTGGTCTACAAAACTCCATCCGTTTATGATGGGAATGATTGTTTCTGCCGTTATCGGAATCGCACTTACACTCCCAATTTCTTCTGCGGCAATATGCGCAGCTTTCGGACTTACAGGACTTGCGGGGGGAGCGGCAGTTGCGGGATGCTGTGCACAGATGGTCGGATTTGCGGTGATGAGTTTCCGTGAAAACCGATGGGGCGGACTTCTTTCTCAGGGACTTGGAACAAGCATGCTTCAGATGCCGAACATTGTAAAAAATCCGAAAATCTGGATTCCGCCGATTCTCACTTCAATTATCACAGGACCTCTTGCCACATGCGTTTTCAAAATGGAAATGAACGGAGCGGCAGTAAGTTCTGGAATGGGAACGTGCGGTCTTGTAGGCCCGATTGGTGTAATCACAGGCTGGTACGAAGTAAGCGAAGTAGCTTTAAGTCACGGGGCTCAGGCTATAAAACCCGGAGTAATGGAATGGACAGGGCTAATCCTCATTTGTATTATATTACCTGCCGTTTTATGCTGGGCACTAGGCCTTCTCTTTAGAAAAATTGGATGGATAAAAGAAGGGGATTGTTCACTTGAGCATTCGGAATAATTTATTTTATATAACTCCAAGAAGTCGGACTTCTATTCTGTTCCTTCAACGCTTAATGTGATATATTGTAATTATGAATATTGACGGACTTATTGACGGAATTCTTGATTCCTATGACACTTACGGCTTAATCAACAGAAGCGAAACTGAAAATTTTCCTAACAGGGAAAATGTTGTTAATGTTCTTTCTGATTTACAAAGTCTTGTTTTCCCAGGATTCAGAAAAGCTGAAGAAATCAGTCCTACAAATCTTCGCTATGTAACGGGTCTTAAAGTAAACAGCATTATTGCAACACTTACAAAAGAAATAGAAAAAGCTTTAGTTTTTACAATGAGTTGTAAGAAGGTTACTTCCACAGTAATTCCAAACAGCACCTGTTTCCACCTTGCAGAAAAAACAGCTCTTGCTCTCATAGAAGAAATTCCTGAAATCCGCCGTCTTATTTCGCTTGATGTTAAAGCACTTCTGGCGGGGGACCCGGCTGCAAAATCAGACGAAGAAATTATTCTTTCTTACCCGGGTCTCGAAGCAATTCTTGTTCACCGCATTGCATATTTTCTTTTCAAAAACGGAGTACCGATTATTCCGCGCATTATGAGTGAACACGTCCATGGAAAAACAGGAATAGATATTCATCCCGGAGCCAGAATTGGCGAATCATTTTTCATTGACCACGGTACCGGTATTGTAATTGGGGAAACCTGTGTTATAGGAAACAATGTAAAACTATATCAGGGAGTTACTTTGGGAGCTTTGAGCGTAAAAAAATCTCTGCAGGGAAACAAACGTCACCCGACAATCGAAGACGACGTAACAATTTACGCAAATGCCACTATTCTTGGCGGAGATACAGTAATAGGAAAAGGTGCCGTCATTGGCGGAAACACTTGGATTACAAAATCTGTAGAGGCTGGAAAAACAGTTATTGCTGAAAGAGATTAATTCGGGCGAGCCGGCAAGCCGTCGGGTCATTCGCAGTTCCGCGTCTTACGCGCTCCATTCTGTATGGCGGTTTCGATTTTCTCAACCACCATACAGAACGCTACGCGCTGCTACTGCCCCTCTCGCATTATCAGATTCCGAACTACTTCACCTGCAATCAAAAGCCCCGCTACAGGCGGTATAAAACCTATACTTGCAGGTGGAGGAGTAACAGATTCTTTTTCATCCAAGTAAGTCTGAGTTTTGCTTTGATTTTTTATCGGTTTTTCTGTACTAAAAAGCACTTTCACTTTTTCAATTCTTCGAGCCTTAAGTTCACGTCTCATTACACGGGCAAGCGGACAAACTGAGGTCTTGGAAATATCTGCAATCTGGAATTTTGATGCATCCAGGTGATTTCCGGTTCCCATTGAACTAATGACAGGAACACCCGCTTCCTTTGCACATCTGATAATTTCAATTTTTGCAGTCACCGTATCAACAGCGTCCACAACGTAGTCAAATTTCTTAAAATCGAAATCAGATGAATTTGACGGAAGGAAAAAAGATTTTATGGCATTGAATTTTATTTTCGGGTTAATGTCGAGAGCGCGTTCTTTTATTACATCAACTTTATCACGCCCAAGAGTAGAATGTAGTGCGATAATCTGGCGGTTTATATTTGACTCTGAAACTATATCATTATCTATAACTGTAATTTCCCCTACACCACTTCTGACAAGAGCTTCCACCACATATCCGCCAACTCCACCAACTCCAAAAACTGCCACATGACAAGATTGAAGTTTTTCAAATGCATCTATTCCAATCAACCTTTGTGTGCGACTAAATATTTCATTCATAAATATATCCCCCCTGTCATTGTAAGAAACGCAAATAACCTGTCACAGCAAAATTTTAGTCTGTGGTGGTTTCGATGAACTCAACCACCGTAAGGACAATGTTGATTTTACTTATTCAACAGTTCCAAGTTATTTTTTATCAGTTCCTTTCTCTGTTTTACACAAGATGGGGAACGGTGAAGGTCTTTAGGTGTATTAAATGTGTAATCAATAAGACGAGCCAATGTAGTTGTTGCAACATGAAGACGCGTATCACTTGAAGCATAATAAATAAAAACTTTCCCGTCTTTTACGATTGCACCGTTAGAAAAAACAACATTTGAAACATCTCCAACTCTTTCTTTTCCTAGAGGAACCAGGAAAAATCCTCCGGGTTCTGCAATTACTTTTGAAGGATCTTCTAAACTTGTAGCATAAACATAAAGAACATACCTAAGACCTGCAGCTGTGTTACGAACTCCATGAGAAATGTGAATCCAGCCTTTGTCTGTTTTTATGGGAACAGCACCGGCACCATTTTTTACTTCGGTAATTGTATGATAAACTCGTGGACTGATTATTTTTTCTTCATCAATTACGGCATGTGTTATATCATCACAAAGCCCAAATCCTATTCCCCCTCCACTTCCTGTATCAATAAAATCATCCATAGGGCGCGTATAAAATGCATACTTCCCGTTTACAAATTCCGGATGAAGCACAACATTTCTCTGCTGTGGAGATTTTTTTGTAATAAGATTCGGAAGGCGTTCCCAGTGTTCCAAATCTTTTGTTCTAACAATCCCGCATGCAGCCACTGCTGCACTTAAATCTTTACTTGAAGTGTCTTTTGATTCTGAGCAGAAGGTACCGTAAATCCAGCCGTCTTCGTGCTGAGTGAGTCGCATATCATAAACATTAGTTTCTTCAGGACAGGTATCAGGAAGTTCTATTGGATAATCACGGAAATGAAAGTTATCGATGCCGTTTTCACTTTCAGCAACTCCGAAAAATGATTTACGGTCATTTCCTTCAATTCGGGCAACCAGACAGTATTTCCCGTTCAGATAAATTGCCCCGGAATTCATAACGGCATTTACACCAAGTCTCTCCATAAAAAAAGGATTAGTTTCTTCATTCAAATCATATTTCCAAGTAAGAGGAATATGATTACGTGTCAAAACAGGATTTACATAACGCTCGTAAATTCCATTATAAAAATTTTTATCAACGGAATTTTTCTTTGTCAAAAGTTTATTTTGTTTTTTTACCATCTCAAAGTATTTTTTATGAATCACCTCAAGTCTCCTTACATCTTTTATGATTTTTTTAAGAAGTTATCGAACTAATCAATATTCAACATTCTCATTTTCTTCTAACTTTGAATTCTGTTTCAATTTTTCGTTCGTGTTCTTCTGCTCTTTTTTTATATTTTTTGTATAAAGTTTCCTGAGCATTAATGCCGTTTATTTTATTTTCACATTTCTTCCAAGTGCCATCATTATGCAATTCCATGGCAGAATCTGTATCTTCAAAATATGTATCAAGAATGCCTTTTACTTCATCAAAGGCGGATTTTTCCAATATAGGAAACATAAGTTCTATTCTGCGATCCAGATTACGGCTCATCCAGTCAGCACTTGAACAATATATTTCTTCGGTTCCTCCATTTTGGAAATAGAAAATGCGGGCATGTTCCAGATAACGGTCTACAATAGAAACAACTCTTATATTTTCTGAAAGACCTTCTACGCCAGGAACCAGCATACAAATACCGCGAATATTAAGCAAAACTTTTACACCAGCCTGGCTTGCCCGATATAATGCACTAATCATTTCTTCATGAGTAAGACTGTTCATTTTAGCAATAATCAGCCCTGGTTTTTGAAGTGTTGACTGTTCAATTTCTCGTTCAATCATTTGAAGAAGTCTTGATTTTAATGAAATCGGAGCCATAGACAGATTATCCATTTTTTGAAGAGATGAATAACCTGTAACCAGATTAAAAAATAATGTTGCATCAGAGGCTATTTTTGGATTTGCGGTAAATAATGAAATATCCGAATATAGTTTTGCGGTCTTTGGATTATAGTTTCCGGTTGCAAGATGAACGTATCGACGGATTGTTTCTTTTTCACGGCGCATCACCATAAGAATTTTTGCATGTACTTTTAGATTTTCAAGACCATAAATTACAGTTACTCCAGCATTTTCCAAAACAGAAGCCCATGCTATATTTCTTTCTTCATCAAAGCGTGCTTTTAATTCAACAAGTACTACAACCTGTTTTCCGTTCTGTGCAGCACGAACAAGGGCAGGAATAATTGGGGAATCACGTCCGGTACGATAAAGAGTCATTTTTATAGCAAGGACATCTTTGTCATCTGCAGCATCATCCAGCATCTTAATTACCGGATCATAACTTTCATAAGGAACGTGAAGAATCTTATCATGAAGTTTTAAATAATCCCAAAATGGTTCCTCTTCCGGAAGATCATGTGGATAAAAATGATTCCACTTTTCAAACTGAAGACTTCCGTCATCATCAGCACTTCGAATGTCAATTACACCAGGATCAATTATTCCTGAAACTTTGTAAACATCTTTTTCCTTCAGTTCCATTTTATCCATAAGGAATTCCATGAGTTTAACACTTGACGAATTACAAGTCATCTGAACAGGAAAAGAGGACCGGCGTTTTAAAAGAACTTTTTCCATCTCATGAATAAACAGTTCAGTTTCTTTTGCTTCTGTTTTATTTCTTACTTCTTCGTTTACAGCAAAGTCAGCATCTCTAGTTACTTTAAAAACTAAAGTTTCTGATACTTCAAAACCCGGAAAAATCTGACGCCCGAATTCTGTGATAATATCTGAAAGAAGTGTAAACGGTTTATTACCCTTTTCTCCGGGGAGCCATACAACGTGTCCAAGCCCTGAAGGAATTTGAATAAGAGCGATTTTTTGCGCATCAGCATTTCCTTCAAGTCCTGTAGACTGAGTCTGTACCCCTTTCATTGGTGCCAGAAGAAAAGCTGCATACTGAACAAGATTTAATACAGGAGGAAACACTTCTGTATCAGTTCTTAAAGGTGTCAGCAAAGGAAAAACTTCACTTCTAAAATAAGTGGAAGCAAAATCTTTCTGTCTTTCCGTGTATTCAGCAGGGTAAACATATTCCAAACCTTTTTTTGCCAGTTCTGGAAGCACATCCAGCATAAGACATTCATTTTGTTTTTTAATTATTTCATGCGCACGTTCTGAAATCTTAGAAAGAAGTTCTTTTGGAGTAAGACCGGATGAATCTTCTTTCGTTACTCCATTCATCATCATTCGTTTAGCTGCCGCAACTCGTACTTGAAAGAATTCATCAAAGTTACTGGTAACGATAGAAAGGAACTGGAGTCTTTCTAAAAGAGGCAGACTTTTTTTAAGTCCATTGCATAAAACACGGTTATTAAATTCCAACCAGGAAAGTTCACGATTAAAAAAATTGTTTGTCATGAAAGCACCACCTTGTATCCAAACACAGTTTCAAATAATTCTCCTTTTTCTGCTAAAGCCATATTCTCAAGAACTGTATTTTTTTTAGAGTCAGTTTTAATATTCAGAACATCCCCTGTAAGATTCATTCTTACACCTTCAAAACTTTGACTGTGACTGCGGTCCAAAGCATCAGCAACTCTAAGAACTGCTGTAAGTTTTAGGATAGTCATTCGATAAGTACGAGGTTGAAGGACAAAACTTTCATCATCTTGAGGTTGTAGTTTACCTCTATGATATTTTGCTATCTGTGAAATAAGAGATCTGTCTGTTTCAGAAAGCCCAAAGATTTCAGAATTCTTAATGATGTAATGGCTGTGGACATTATGATGATTCAAGTGAATAAAAATTCCAATATCGTGAAGAATAGCCGCTACTTCCAGAAGAAGTTTTGCATGCTCATCAAGACCAATTTCGGCCTTCATAGCCTCATATAACTTGAGTGCATTTTGTCTTACACACTCAGCATGACTTTCATCACCATGAAATTTCCTTAATAAGTTTTTTGCAGAAGCTGTAATCTGACTGTTGAACTCTGCCATAAGAGCTTCATTCTGTGTGGAAGTTTTGCTAATAATCAAACCGTCACGAATATTTGTTTCTGGCACAAGAATTTTTTGAACATTCGTAAGCCTGATAAAAATATTGTAAATAAGAAGACTTGCCTGAAGAGTCTGAGCATCATTGTACGAAATTTTAAATTTGGCTACACATTCATCCACCGAATAATTCTGAACCTGACGAACAAAACGGTCAAATGCAGTAACATCAATTTCCCAAAGAAAAGTTGTAAGTGGTTTCCCAACATTGATAGCAGCCAAAGTCATATCAATACCAACTGCCATAAACTGTTCCACTTCAGAAATATCAAGTTCGTTGTCTAAAGAACCTTTTGTATTAACAACAGCTTCACGAATATAACGGCGCATATCTTCGTAAGTATAAACGGAACTTCTAAGCTGCTGTTCTATACGCACTGTTCCCAATTTAAGACTATGAACCCCAGCCATCTTCCCCTGACGCATCATCATAACTTCGGTAGAACCACCGCTTACTTCCAGAATCATTGTATTTTTTGTACGTTCCACAACTGATTCTTCTTTCAAACATTCAGCTACTGCAAGATACATAAGACGGTTTTCTTCAATACCATCCATAATTCGAACGCGAAATCCTGTCTGTACCAGAATTCGATCCATAACAGGATCACGGTTTTTTGCTTCACGAAATGCAGATGCTGCAACAACAGAAGTCTGTTCCGGCGTAATTCCCCAACCTTCAAGTTGTTCACGAAAGCGTTTTAAAATCTGAACGCACTGATTCTGAGTTTCTCTTGAAATAACAAAGGAAGTAAAAACGTCCCGACCTAAAGGAAGTGGAAGTTCCGAACGATCCAGGACATTGCGTTTATTTTCGGGTGTAAGTTCGGCCACCAGGAGGCGGACTCCTGTAGAGCCTATTTCAATAACTGCTTCAGGAGTTGCCATAGGTGCCTTCCTTTTTAGAGTTTATCGATAAGCATTGAACACTTGCCCGAAGGAATCGGAAGTGTTTTCTTTTTCTGATCAATAATGTTGATAGTAAAGTAATATAGTTTTTCACTTTCCATCTGAATTTCCCAACCACGGTTACTCTTGTTACTAAGTATTGTAATAAGGTTTCGTTTGAGGGAAAGATTTTCAATTCCCATAATTTCCAGATTAGGAATAATCCAGTCAACTGTTTTACGTGGAAGGCTGATAGAAAGACCAATTACATTTTCAATCATTAAAGCAATTGTACTAAGAGATGCTGTCTGAAGATAACGTGGTTTTGGGAATACACCCCTGGCTTTAGAAGAAGGCTTTCCTTCACCTTCTGGAAGATATGCTTCGTACAAATCTCCCGGCTTGTCATCATTCGGTATCATGCCTTCAAGTACGTAGTAAAGGTGGCGGATGGCACATTCACGAGCCAGTTCAAACTGATTGTATTTTTCCAGCCCCTTTATAACCATAAAATTGAAGAGCGGATAAACACTTCCACAATAAGCATTTCCTTTTTCGTTAAAAGAAGGACTGTCTTTTGAAAGTGACGGGAAAGGATGATCTGTTCCAAATGTCTTTGGATTATTGATATGATTTACAAGACAGTCAGCCTTATCTGCATTAGGAATTTCAGCCAAAAGCGGCCAGAAACCTGCGATTGTTTTTTCTTTAAGACGTTCTTCATTTTTATCAAGATCATGGTAGAATCCTGTTTTATCATCCCACATAAGAGAATTTACACGAGTCTTAATCGAGAAGTACATTTTGCGATACTGAAAGCTCAATTCCTTATCATTTAAAATATCACCTAAAGCGGACATGTAAGATGCATTGAGAGCCATACATGCATTGAAATCTACAGGATAAACAGCACCGTCTCTAGGAGAATTTGACATTCCTGAAGCCTGAAATGGAACAGCATATAGACCGTTAGGTTTCTTAAAAGTCTCATCTATCCATGCCATATACTTCTGAAGTACCGGCATAATTTCTTTTATGCGGCGTTTGTTTGCTGATTTATGAAAAAGATTATATTCCGCCCATGCAAATAGAGGAAGACCTACACCTTCGGGATTTTTCTTTTCTAAGACAGGTTCATTAGTTGAAAGATCATACTTCCAGCGAATAGCACCATTAGGTTCCTGACGGGCATATAGATAATCGATATTTTTTTCTGCTTCAAAGTTACGGTTTGAATATACCAAAAAGAAAGATGAAAAAACAGAATCCATTTGATTCAATATATATTTACCGTCTTCCGGATAAACAAAATAACCGTCTGTGCTTTCTTCTCCTGACTTCGGATCAATCCATTGGGACGAAACCCATGACCATGTTTTATTGTAAATATCTACAAAATCCTGATCATAGAAATGGATTTTTGGAAAATCGTGCTTACTCACCTTAAGCTCCTGAAAATACTTTTATTAGATGTATAGATTAGTATATCATATTTTCTGCCGATTTGTTTATTTTTTTTGAAATTTTTTTGAAATTTTCACTTTTTTCACTTGACGCAGCGTTAAAATCCTTAGTTAAACGCATTTTTTTTCACTTTTTAACATAAAACTCATCATTATGGTTTATAATTACAGACAGGTTTATAAAAATTTAAGCGAGGAAAATATGAAAAAATTTAAAGCCTTCATTTCAAATTTAGTTTTACTGACATTATCAGTTAATCTGGTTGCAGCTCCAGCCGCAAAATCAAACTTTACTAAAGGGGAAGACAGTTCTTTTTTATGCACAAAAATCGACGAGGACAAAAAATCTATAAAGTATGAGCAAAAAATGGATGGATTTTCGAGTGTAACAATTGTCACAGGAAAAAAATCCACAAAAAGAAATCCTATCACGGTAGACCTTTCAGAATTCTCAAATCAGGAAATTTCGATAACCATTTCAGGAGATATCAAAATTACAGATAAAGATAATGAATCTTACGATGTCATATGGTTCATTAATGACGTAGATGCAAATCTTCCGGAATTAAGCCGCACAGAAGTAAAGTCTGAAAAATGGACTCACTTTATGGGAGAAAAGATTCTTGTTATTGGAGAAGGGAAAAGTCTTATTCTTTCTCCTGCAGGAATGCCTGTTGAAGACATGACCTTTGCTCTAAAAAACTTTGAAGTAAAAATTCAAACAGAAAGTTCTATGACATCAAAAAATGAAAAATGGCTTACTGCCACACCATTGAAAGAAGCTTACAAGGATTATTTTACATTTGGTTTTGCAGTTGAATACAAAGGTGAATTCAATAACATTGACTGTCAGGACGGACTTATTCGTCATGTGGATTCCATAACGCTTGGAAACGACTTTAAACCAGACTTTCTTTTTGCATGGCAAAAACCTACTGCAAAACTTACTGAATATACAGATTCCACTGGAAAAACAATTCAAGTACCAGCCCTGCTTCCTAAATTCAATGATATGGATAAAATTCTGGGACTTGCACTTATGAATAATCTTAAAATAAGAGGTCATGTTCTTGTATGGCATTCACAAACTCCTCTATGGTTCTTTAAAGAAGGATATTCTTTAGACAAGAATGCTCCTTATGTAGACCGTGACACTATGACTGCAAGACAGGAATGGTACATCAAATCTGTATTGGAATATGTAGACAATTGGGAAAAATCACATAAGGTAAAAGATCATATAGTTTACTGTTGGGACGTTGTAAACGAAGCTGCCCGTGACGGTGCAACAGACAGCCGCTGGCTTAGAGAAGACTCAGACTGGTTCCGTGTTTACGGAGACGAAACCTTTATAGTTAATGCCTTCCGCTTTGCAAACAAATATGCCCCAAAAGATGTTCTTTTAGCATACAACGATTACGGAACATACTCAGGGGCAAATATGGATAAGGGCGGAAAAACTAATGCAGTTCTAAAAATTATAGATGCTATTCAGGCATGCCCTGACGCAAGAATTGATGTTATGGGAATGCAGTCACATGTTGGAATTAATAATCCTGCTGTATCTGGAACAAACAGTTATGAACAGGCACTTCAAAAATTCACAGCCAAAGGATTGGATATTCATGTAACAGAATTTGATATGGCTATTGGAAGCAATAAATATAGTCCTATTTTTATGAAATCCCGTTATAAAGATTTTTTTGAAATGTTCTTACGAAACCGCAAAACTGAAGATAAACATGGCATTTCCTGTGTAACCATATGGGGACTTACAGATGCAAGAACATGGCTTGATGCTCAAAAAGAAAACAAAGGATATAAACAACATCCTGTTCTTTTTGAAGGAAACGATTACAAATGTAAGCCTGCATTCTACGGTGTTCTTGAGGCGGCAGAAAATGCATCAAAATAAGTAAAAGGTAATTATTCCAGTTAAAAATTTAAGGCTGTCTGTTTCAAAGCAATAAAATTGAAAACAGACAGCCTTTTTTTTTGTTCGCTAAATATTCTATTCAGATCTGGTGTTTGCTTGGGCGGCGGCAGCGGCAGCTTGAGCGGCGGCGGCCTGGGCACGCATAGCCTGAAGTTCTGCTTCTGTATATGTTTTAATTGGAGTTGAAGATTCTGATTCTTGAGTTCCAGTTTCTGTTGAAGTTTCAGAAGTTCCTGAAGAAGTATCGGAAGACTCTTCACCTTCTGGTTTTGCCTGAACAGCACTTCCATATACCAGACGGACAGTTTCACTTTCTGACTTATGACGAGACTTAAGAAGCAGTGCTCGATTAGAAGGTTTGTAAACATATCCGGAAGAATTGTAAGTTTCAAATCTTGGATCAGTACGGAAGGCCATGTCATAAATGTAAATACTTCGGAACGGACTGACACCACGCAGAATAACGTAATGTGTATGTTCCAGAGGGAAGTCAATTGTAAATGTTCCGCTTCTTCCTTCACCCACTTCATATCTGATTTGTTCAGCACAAGTCCAAGCCCAAATAACATTGTTTCCTTCTGTAAGGATTTTTGTAAAGTGAGGATAATATGTATTATCGTGAACGACAACAGGATAAATATCACTAAGAATACGGATATCAAATGAAGATGTATCTCCAAGATATGAAGAAATAATAGCTTTACCACCGGCAATTGCTTGTGAATCACCAATGTACTGACCGTAACGGAGAAGTGCATCACCCACTTCAACAGCCTGAACAACAGAAAGGAAAGTGCCGTTTTCTGAAACAGTAAGATTATTACCTTCCATCTTGCAGGCTTTTTCAATTTTATTAACACAAGCCACCAAGGCAGGTTCCATGTGACTAGCATAGGCTTTAGAAAGAGGAGACATTTCTACGTAAGTGCGAAGAATACCTGCTGCTTCCGCCAGAGTAATATTTTCAACATCAGATTCTCCGGCTGTTTCTGTAATCTTTTTAATTGTTGAAGAATTAGGATAAATATACATGTAATCAGCAATATTTCGAATTGTAAACAAACTTAAAGACTTTGAATCTGCTGCCTTTCGAATGATAGAATCCTTTGCATTAATTTCCTTCTCAAGAGTATCGTCCATAGAATCCAAAGAATTGAAATATGGCGCAGAAAGGAATGTTCTGGACTCACTTCGTTTGAAGGTTTGTGGTATTTCTTCAACTGCAGATTTAAAGTTTCCTCTTGCTCCCTGTTCTGCAACGTACGCCACAACAATTGGTTCTGAAGACAGAGCTTCGGATATATTAGAGTGGAACGATGTAATAATATTCTCTCTAAACTCTGAAATTGCAGAATAATAACTTGAAACAAGAACAGAATCTTGAAGTGAAGCAAATTTGAATTCAACAGTCTGTTCAAAGTAAGACCAGGATGCTGCTGTTTTAGAAGAAGTGAATCCCAAAAGGTGATTTTCCAAAGAAGGAGCAATAAATTCCCATGCTTCTTTTTTTGTACCCAAAAGAAGTCTTGTACTGTTTGACTCTGCAATTTCAGTATTTGAAGATAATGTATATGGGATAAAGAAATTCTCTACACCTTCAGGAAGTTCTGTGCGGAACAAAACGGCACCTTTTCCATCTGTATTAAGCTGAACATGAAGAATAATGTTATCGGTAAAAATAAAATCCAAATTCGACTGGTCAAGTTTATTCCAATTTATCAGCTGTACAGCATCTTGAGAATCAGATCCTTTTTTCCTGATAACAGCAGGTTTAGAATCGTCACATGAAATAGTAACTCCATTAAAGGAAAGTGTCATTTTATTTTTTAATATAGTACGATTTTCACTATCTTTTGTTTCAGCAAGTGTAATCTGCAGATTTCCGAATTTTTCGGTTATGATAGAATCTGTACTAAATTGAAGTACAAAAATGCCGATTATAATAACGATATCGACAATGAAAAATATTATCGCTTTTTTAATTGTCCTAGCAAACATAACTTTTTTATTTTAACCGAAAGGGTGGGATTATACAATGAAGTCTACAGTGAAATTCTTATCTATTTTTCTTGTATCTGTATTCCTGGCCTCGTGTGTAAGCACAAGTCCAAATAAAGAAACAAAGGAAGAACCTGCTGTTGAAACACAAACAGAAATACCAGAGGTTAACGAACAGGAAATTCAGGAACCAATGAAGGAAACGGTAATAGAATCTCCTGTTATTCCTGAGCCGGAAGATCCTCCAGCAGTAAAATTTGCAAAACTTCTTAGAGAAAAACTTTCAAAAGATGATATGGAAGGAGCTTTATATCTTTTTGACAGTATTCCAAAAGAAATTGCCGAAGACCGTGATATGATTTTTCTACATGCTTCCCTTCTTGTTTCAGCCGGTAGATACGAAGAGGCTAACTCTATGGCTCTGCAACTGAAAGAAAAATATCCTGAAGACTTAGAAGTTCTGGAACTTTTGGCATTAACCTCAAAATATTTGGGTAATTCAGGAAATTATAAATCACTTTCAAATGAAATCCTAAAACTTGATCCAAATAATCCTTCAATGAACATTCAGTTAGGACAAGAATATGCTCTAAATAAAAAATGGAAACAGGCTCGTAACTGCTATAAAAAAGCGCTGGTTTCTGAACCTGAAAATGAAGATGCTCTTTTTGGATACGGACTTATGAGTTTTTATATGACACAAGATACCGAAGCAAAAAAATCTTTTGAAAAAATCCTTGAACTGAATCCAAATAACAGTATGGCACTATGCTATATGGGTAAATTAGAAGCAGAAAGTGAAAACTACAAAAAAGCTGTAAGCTATATAGAAAGAGCTATTCAGAATGATGATAAGAATTATGACTTCTTTATGGACTATGGAAAATATCTTCAGGCACAAGGAAAAGTTACTTCTGCTATGGTTCAATGGGAAAAAGCCAGAGACCTGGATCCGAATTATTTTTTAGCATACGCATTCCTTGCGGGAATTAACGATGAACAGAATAATTATGAAGTTGCGCTTGAAAACTACCGCAAAGTAATTGAAACAAATCCTGCCTATTATTATGCCTACGAATCTGCAGCCATTCTTGAATGGAGAGAAGGAAATTGGCAAGAAGCCAGAAAGGATTTTATTAAAGCATTTGAAGTAAATGGAAAGCAGGACTGGTCATATGCACTGATGATTGCTGCAACATATCTTAAAGAAGGAATTACAGAAAACGGTGTTTCTTCCAATGCTCAGTTCAAAGCAAAAGAATTCTTAGCACCATTCCTAAAAAAGATGCCAGATAAAGAATCATTAGAATATCAGATGGTCAAATTCTGGAATGACAATTACAGTAAGACTGCCGCAAACAACTTGATTTTAAAAATGCCAAAAGAAGAGAGTTCAACAAAACGTGGAAAACTGTTATTCTACTTTGGGCTTTACAATGATATCTACGGGGCTGCTTCAAGTGCAGCAGAGTATTACAGTAAAGTCACATCAATGCAGGCTCCTATGTTCTATGAATACAGGATGGCCGAATGGGGTCTTGGACTATGAGTCAGACAGAAAAAGTACTGGAATTTAATGGCAGAAAAATAACGCTGATTGGAACTGCGCACGTTTCACCAGAAAGTATTGAAGAAGTAACAAATATTATAAAAGAAAAGCAGCCTGACTGCGTTTGTGTTGAGTTGGATGAAAAAAGATCTGATTCCATCCAGAATAAAGAAAAGTATGCTCAATTAGATGTTATTTCAGTTTTAAAAAAGAAACAGGGATTCCTACTAATGGCAAATCTTATTCTTGCATCTTTTCAGCGCAGAATGGGACAGAATGTTGGAGTTCAACCGGGAGATGAAATGCTGGCGGCTATTAATACTGCAAAAGAAATGAATATTCCGGCAGTAATGGTAGACCGTCCAATCCAAATTACATTACGTCGTGCATGGCGAAAAAACTCTCTTTGGGGAAAGTGCAAACTTCTTTCTGCTCTTCTATCAAGTGCTTTTAGTAAAGACGAAGTCTCACATGAGGAAATTGAGAATCTTAAAAACGGGAATGAAATGGATTCCATGATGAAAGACCTTTCCGAATACATGCCTGTTGTAAAAGAAGTTTTAATTGATGAACGGGATCAGTATCTGGCCAGTCATATTTGGGAAGCTTCAGGAAACAATCTTGTAGCTGTTCTTGGAGCCGGTCACCTTCCCGGGGTACAGGCACACTTGGAGAAACTTTCACGCGGTGAAGAAAATTCTGATACAACCGAAATTTCCAGCGAACCTAAAAAATCTGCAGCAGGAAAAATTATCGGTTGGATTATTCCTTTAATCATTATTGCACTTATTGTATTAAGCTTTATTTTTGGTGGAAAAGAAAAAGGAATTGAATCAGTTTCTCAGTGGATATTCTGGAATGCAGCATTAGCCGGAATTGGAACAATAATTGCAGGAGGACATCCTCTTACAGTGCTTTCGGCTATGATTTCAGCTCCAATTACTTCACTCTGCCCTCTTATTGGATGTGGATTTGTAACAGGTATTGTTCAAGCTTCGGTCTGCAAGCCTAAAGTAAAGGATATGGAAACACTTACAGACAATACTTCTAGCCTAAAAGGATTTTATAAAAATAGAATTCTAAGAGTTCTTTTAGTATTTTTGCTTTCATCACTTGGAAGTTCTATAGCAACATTTGTAGGAGGGGCGGCCCTTTTTGCAAACTTAAACGAACTGCTTGATAAAATTGGAACTGCCATAAAAACAGGCTTTATATCTATAATTACTGCAATTAAAGGCTGGTTTTTAAAATAAAATATTTGTAAAAAATTAAAGGATGCCCTAAAAAACGCCTTGCTTTTCAATCAGAAGACAACCTAAAAAATGCTGTTCGCATTTTTCTTAACGGTTTCCGATTAATCACAGACCACAAGTGGTCTTTCTCATTTTTAACGGGCTTCTAGCTATCACGGAGCCGACCAGCGGCTCCC
>JABUUX010000468.1 GCA_021442965.1 Treponema sp. | reverse complement strand
TTGTTCCTCCTACAGCACAAAGAGAGTTGTGACAGTTTGTAAGAGCATAAGGAAGCGGAAATTTTTCAAGTCCCGAGGCTCGGGCAGTCTGAATAATTCCGACATATGTAATATCGTGTGATGTGATTTTGTCAAATTTAATTTTCAAGGCTTTTTCATCACCAGAAGTATTGTGAGACTGCATGATGTTCCAAGCCATTGTATTTTTACGGGCTTCAGATTCTGAAATGTTTGATTTTTCAACTAATTTGCCGTTTTCAAGGAAGGCACCTGTATTCCAAAGTTTCATATAATGTCCTTATAAATTTAAATATAAAAGAATTATATCAAAAAAGGAGGCGATTCTCAATTATTCAAAAGGAACTGTCTGTACAAATATTTTTTTTATTTATACGATATATCAGTACTTATACTTACAATTAAAATAATTATTCTTTGTGCCTAATTAACAAATTTGTAAATACTGCTTTTTCACCTTTTCCTACTGCATATAGCCCGTTATAAACACCAGTAAATCCACCAGCAACTTCACTGGAAAGATATCGGGTTCCAGCTGTTCCAAGTGTTATGCTGGAAGTCCCCTCTTCTAGTATAAATTTATATTCCAGATTATTTGAAATAATCCTAAGTTTTGCTTTATTTGATTTAATCTCTACTTTATTTGCAATATAACAGGCAGGTCCAATTTTTAATCTTAAATTAGCATTATATTTTTCTTCGTTTTTATCTATAAAAAAATCGTAATGATGATTTTCATCCATCATTAAAGTAAGACCCGCTTCAGCACAATACAATTCTACATCACAGGAAAAATCTTCTGAAAATTCACAAGCCCTTACCCCTATAAAACTTGGAGAAGCTGCTTCATTCAATGACACAGGAGTAGAAATCAATTCAAGAAAATCACCTGTAAACCTGTAATTTTCAAAAACCGGATTACGAAGATAATTCCAGTCATTTTTTAAGGATAAGTTCTTAAATGTTTTTTCATATGAAAAGTTTTGAATTCCAATTTTATGATTATCAAAACTCTTAGTTTCTAAAAGAGCTGTACCACTTGTACCTGTTGAAGAAGATGGGTCAATAGAACCTATAAAAAACCATCCATCTTTCCATATAACTGGCTGTACACAGGTCTCACGACCCAAATGATGAAAAGGAAGCCATCTGTCTATTTGACGAAAAGCTAGATGACAGAACCACCATGTACCATCAGGAGCTTCAACTATATCACCATGTCCTGCCCCCTGAAGCTGATAGCCCCCCATGTCACGATTGGTCAAAACAGGATTTTTAGGACATGGTTCATAAGGTCCCATTAGATTTTTACTTCTGGCATAATTTACCATATGCCCGTATTCAGTTCCACCTTCGGCATCTAAAACATAATAATAACCGCCAAATTTATAAACATGAGGTGCTTCAATATATCTTCCCCCTGTTCCGTACCAGAGAGGTTTATTTTCTGAAAGCTTTTTGCCGGTATCTATATCTATTTCTGAAATCTGAATATATCCCGTTCCATTCTCATCATTTCCGTTTGAAACAAAATATGTTTTACCATCATCATCAAAAAAAAGAGTCGGATCAATTCCAGATTGTTCTACTTGAATTGGATCAGACCACTCGCCATATATATCATCAGTCCAAACATAAAAATTTCCAATATTAGACACATTCGTAACAACCATATAAAAACGTCCATTATGGAACCTTATATTCGGTGCATAAATTCCTCCGGACGCCCCTATTCCATCAACAAGAAGCTGACTCTTTCTTGTTAGAACATGACCTATCTGCTTCCAAGTAATCATATCCTCGCTTTCAAATAGCGGAACTCCTGGAAAATAATGGAATGTAGAACAAACCATATAAAACTTATCACCCGCTCGGCAAACTGAAGGGTCCGGGTACATTCCCCTTAAAACTGGATTCTGATAATTCATAAGTTAATTATTATCTTAAAATAAAGTATTGTAAAACAATATATCAATTTTTTTTTATTATATTTTCATTACTTTTTTTTACATCAGGTGAATAATCTGTTAAATTAGGATATAATACATTAAATGACCTTTGAAGACTTCATTTCCCCACAAGCCAGACGTCTTGATTTTATCCAAAATTACCTTGCTGTAAATGGGATTGAAACGTCTGTTATCCCCATAAAAAACAAACAGCATTTACTTGTCAGATTTAACCCCAAACAATACGATCCTTCTTTTCGTATGAAAACAGTAATAGCACATTACGACAGAGTAGATAATTCCGAAGGAGCAAATGACAACAGTTTTGCAGTTTTCAATCTAATGGAATGGGCAAAAGAACTTTCAAAACTCCCATATTCTCATAATATCAGACTAATTTTTACAGATGGAGAAGAACAATCTGATGGAGGTGTAAAATCACAAGGCGCATTCTTATTGGCAGAACTTTTAAAAAAACTTGAAATTACAGATGACATATATGTATTTGACTGTATGGGACGTGGGGAAGTTCCAGTTCTTTCAAACCCTAACCTCCCGCCTAAAGCTAAAAAATCATTTTTACTAAAATATAGAAACCTTGAAAAACGTGCTTCACAAATTCTTTCTTCATCTTCAGATAAGTGGCTCTCATTACCTACTGCTTATAGTGATAATGCAGGTTTTCTTGCAGCAGGAATTCCTTGTGTTGCCATTACAATGCTTCCCGCTCTAGAAGCTACCAATTACATTAAACTATTAATAGAAACTAAAGCACACTCATATTCAGAGGTAATGTCAAAAAACAATAAAAATCTTTTAAAAAAATATTTTCCAATAACATGGCTTCTAATTAATTCACATCGTGACACAAAAGAAACACTAACTGTTGAAAGTGTAAAAATATTTCAAAAAATTCTTAATAACCTGGCTCTTCAAAAAACACTTACATAATTTATTTTTGTAACGCCATGTGCACTTTGAAAATATGGTCAGTTCAATAACATTGCAGGGGTATAAGTTTATTGTCCGCTAAGAGCTTTTTTCCATCGGGTCACCGCCTGAAGAGCATTTAGAGGCGTCATATTATCAGTATCACAAGAAAGGATTTCATCAAGAATCAGTTCTTCATCATTAAAAAGTCCGGGAGTTATAAATTCCTGCTTGTTGGTTTCAGGAATTTTATCCAGTACAGGTTTATCAGAATTAACCATTTGAATATGAGATAAAATCTGCTTTGCACGCATAATAACAGATTCAGGAAGCCCTGCCAGTCCCGCAACATGAATACCATAGGAATTTTCAGTTGCTCCCTCCTTTATTTTACGCAAGAAAACGACCGAACCTGCATTTTCTTTAACGTCCATACAAAGCATTTTGATTGAAGGATGCTCCATACGTGTAAGTTCATGATAATGAGTAGCAAAGAAGGTTCTGCAATTAATTGAATCCAACAAGTACTCCGAAACTGCTCTAGCAATAGAAAGACCGTCTTCGGTTGAAGTTCCACGTCCAACTTCGTCCATAATAACAAGAGATTTATCAGTCGCAGATACCAGAATATTTGCAGTTTCTGTCATCTCAACCAAAAATGTGGATTCACCGCGAGCAAGATTATCACTGGCACCAACACGACAAAAAACTCTGTCTACTACACCAATATGAGCTTTAGAGGCAGGAACAAAAGATCCGCTTTGTGCTAATAAAGTAATCAGTGCATTCTGTCTTAAATAAGTACTTTTTCCAGCCATATTTGGACCTGTAATAAGGTTAAAGGACGGAACAGAATCTTTTCCTATATCTAAAAAAGAATCATTAGGAATAAACTCTCCAGTTGGAAGATGGAGTTCTACAACAGGATGGCGACCATTTTTAATTTCAAAAATATAACTATCATCAACTTCAGGTCTAACCCAGTCATGTAACCTTGCACTGAAAGCAAAACAGGCAGTAACATCTGTGTAGGCAATTTCATTTGATATTTGAAGTAAATAGGGAACAAATTCTTGAAGTTTTTTTCTTATCTCCAAAAACAAATCACGCTCTAATTCTAGAATTTTCGCACCTGATTCATTCAACTGCTGTTCTAAAGTCTGAAGTTTTTCTGTTGTAAAACGATCTCCATTCATTAAAGAGCGGCGCCTTATAAAATGTTGTGGAACGCTATCAAGTTTCCCTTTTGAAATTTCAATAAAATAGCCAGAAGCATTGTTATATTTTATTTTTAAAGTTGGAATACCGCTAATTTCTTTTTCTTCTTCTTCATAAGAAGAAAGAACACTATTAAAGTTATCTCGAATCTGTCTCCATTTATCAAGTTCATCTGACCATCCATCTTTAATAATTCTTCCTTCTGTAAGACTGGTAGCAGGGTCATCAAGAATTGAACTTTTTATAAGTTCTATAATCTGCTGTGCTGTTTCAGATGGAGCAAATGAAAAATCACTTTCAATCAGTTTTTTTCGAACATTTAACCATGATTCCAAACTAAGTCGCAGAGCCTGTAAATCTTTTGCATGGGCACGCTCCATGGCAATCCTTCCTGCCAGTCGTTCAACATCCAGTACAGGAGAAAGTTCGTCTCGAATTTCCTCCAATAAATATTGATTTTCAAAAAAAGACTGAACACTATCCTGACGGCTCTTAATCTCTGAAATACTTGTAAGAGGAAATAAGAGCCATTGACGTAAAAGCCTGCTTCCCATTGCAGTTTTTGAATGATTCACACATTCTAAAAGAGAATATTGAACAGAACCGTCTCTTAAGTTTTCTGTAATTTCTAAATTGCGTCTGGAAGAATCATCCATCATCAGGTAATCAGAGTCGCGGTAAACTTTGATAGTTGCAATATGGGGAACATAAGTATTGGTAGTTTTATCAAGATAGTCTAATAGAAATCCTGAGGGAGCAACTTCTGGTGAATCTTTTTCAAGTCCAAACGCATGAAGATTTACAGTCTTAAACTGATCTGTTAATTTTTTATATGAAAACTCAGAATTAAAATCCCAGTCCGGATAATATGAAACTGCCACATTTTCAGTACTTTCAATTGCAAGCTGAATATCAGCATTAGTTTTTAAACTTTGGGGTAAAAGAAGTTCTCTAGGAGAGGCTCTTCCAAGTTCCTTTGAAAAACAGCTTCCCATGTCAGATGCAGCCCAACTAGTTGCTTTAAAACTGGCAGTAGTAACGTCAATAAATGCAAATCCTACCTGCCCTTTTGTAATGCTCATAGCCGCCAGATAATTTGCTTTATTTCCATCCAGATATTCCGATTCCACCGCAGTACCTGGTGTAATTATTTCTACAACCTTTCGCTCTGTAAGACCTTTAGCTTTAGGATCACCAATCTGCTCACAAATAACAATTTTTTTTCCAAGACGCAAAAGGCGCGCAATATAAACTTTTGCTGCATGATAAGGAACACCACACATAGGCTGCTGAGCTCTATGTGTAAGCGTAAGATTAAGAAGACGGGATACTTCAACCGCGTCATTATTAAACATTTCATAAAAGTCTCCGAGACGAAAAAAGACAACTTCATTCGGATACTGTTTTTTTATGGAATTATACTGAACCATCATTGGTGAAAGATTCACCTGTGACTGATTATCCTTTTCGCCGGACATTCTAAAGTCCTAATTTTGAAATCACTTCATCAGTAATATCAACTGTATTACTGTACCAAAGAATTGCGTTAGATTCCTGAAGACTTAATATCATACTGTAACCGCCACTTTCTGCAATTTTAGAAAGTGCGTTATAAAGTTTTTTATAAAATTCATCAGAAGATTTTAATGACTTTAACATAGAATCAAGTTCAACATTTTTAGCATTTGTATATTCATTCAGATAGTCTTTTTTCTTTGTAATTTCAGTTTCAGTTTTCATAACCATAGCCTGGTTATTCTCATTCTGATAATCAAGTTTTTTTTGCTGCAGTTCACGAATCTGTTCAGTAACTTTATTTATTTCCTGCTGAAAATCAGCTCGTTTTTTTTCATAATTTCTAACAGCTGTAGTATTTTTAAAATATGCGTTGTAAACCTTATTTGTATCAACTACACCAAATTTTGTAATTTGCTGAGCAAACGAACCGGCACAAACAAGAAAACCGATAAATAAAGATGCAATAATTTTTTTATTCATAACTAACCTCAAATAATTCTATTATCTATTAACCATATTGAACGAAAGAACAAACTGGAATGTATTACTTCGACATCTGTTAAGATCTCCAGCCCATTTAAGTTGTCCGTCTTCAGGTTTAAATTTCCAAGTAAATAAAAGATGTAATGGGAACTGAGGCAGAAGGAACTTAATTCCAGGTCCGAAACTAAAGAACAAATCATCTGCTGTAAGCGAACTGAACATAGAAGCCATATCTGTTTTAACAGCAACCGCATCGAAGAAGAAATCAACACCAATGTAGCCCGGTGCAATTGGAATACGAACTTCTGCAGAGTTTACAAACATTGACTTTCCTTTAACCTTATTATAAACATCTGTCCAACCTCGACCATTGAACATACCATCTATATAAAGTTTGTTTGAATCACTGAAAAATTCACTAACAGGGAATATATTTGAAAAACCTGTATATCCTGCAAGCACACCTTTCAATGACCATGTTTCTGTAAACGGAATATTAAAGAGAGTTACGTAGCCTTCAAGTTTTGTATCACTTCTTAAGAAGAACTCCGATTCAAGTTTAGGAATAAAACCATACCAGCCAAGACGCTCACTAGCAAACCACCCCTTAGATGGATCATAAGCAATATCACGATTATCAACAGAACCGCTAACCCAAACACAATTAGAAAGCCCCCAACGATTTGCGTATAGAGAGAGCCCCGTACTGTCAGGGACAAAATTTCCTTCATCAAACTGATAGTTTGTAAGAGAATTGTTTATACCGCCAGAAAGAGAAAGGATAGCGTAGTTTGGAGTCCATCGCTTACCTACAGAAGTACCAAGACTTGCTGTCCATCCCTGATAATTCATGTAATAATAATCTCGATCGATAATTCCATCAGGAGAAAAACTTAATCTTTGAGCAGTTCCCGACGAATGAGAGAAAGAAAGTGACTGACTGAATGATATTGGAAGGTTTCCAATCCAGTTCTGGCCATAACTTAAATCAACAGCCTGTTCACTAGGAGAAAGA
The DNA here is from genome assembly GCA_021442965.1 of Treponema sp. Next base: position 15,612 of record JABUUX010000468.1, on the reverse strand, counting down.
GTTGTAGAAACAGAAATGGAACGGCCGTCACCAAACAAATTTGAATTTTCAAGTTTTCCATACAATGAAAATGGAATCGTTATATTATTTTTGGAAGAAGCCAGTCCTGCACCAGAAAAGGTTAGACCAAATTGGAATGTAGTTGTAGACTGCTCTTCAACATTAAATACAAGATCCACAAGACCTTCTTCTGAACCCGGTTGATATTCTGGCATAACGTTTGAGAAAAACTGAAGGTTATAAACATTTCTATACCCATTCATTATTTTATCTTTGGAAAAAATATCACCGCTTTCAATTGGAATTTCACGTAAAATTACATGATCTTTGGTTTTTGTATTTCCCTTTACTATAACATTTTCTATATGACTTCTGGCTCTTTCTGTAATAGAAATATTGTAAGAAATCTCATGGCGGTCAGAATCTTTTTTGGGGATTGGTGCAAATTCCAATGACATATATCCGTTTTCATAATAAAGATTAGTTATATCCACCAAATTTTGATAATACTTAGTATAGTTAAATACAGTTCCTGTATCTTGCTTTATAAAAGAAGAAAGTTTTTCTGTAGAAAATACTTCATTTCCTGAAAATGTCGTTCCTGTATATATATACTGCGAACCTTCTTGAATGATAAATGTTATCGACATTTCATTACGTTTTTTTGCGGGATTAGGCTCAGTATTTATAACAACATCGACAAAATTAACGTCCATGTAACCTCTTTCCTGATAATAGGAGAGGATTTTCTGCTTATCTGCTTCAAGCATAGTTTTCTGGAAAGCACCGTCTTTAAGGAATCCAATTTCCTTTAACTGAAGTTTTGATTTCAAAAGGCGTTCAGAAACAACCGTATTTCCCTGGATTTTAATACTTGTAATAACAACATGAGAACCTTCACTAATTTCAAATGTAATTTTTACACCTTCATTGTATTTTTCAACTTTATGAGTAACTTGAGCATCTGTATAGCCTTTTGAAATATAATATTCACGAATAATCCTTTCATCCATAAGGATTTTGCTTTCTGTAAATACGTCCGATACTTTTGAACTGACCTTTTCTCTTAATTCACCGTTACGAATCTGAACATTTCCGGAAAAACTGATATTAGAAATAACAGGCTTCTCTGTTACCTGAAAAACAAGAAGAACTTCGTTCTCTTTCTTTGAATGCTTTGCATATGGTTCAAGTTCTTCAAAAAGATCCATAGCATAAAGACGGTCAAGAATATCAGTATACGTATCTTCATCAAAAGGAAGCCCTATAAAATGAGAAATAACCCCTGTAAGATCTGATTTTTTTACGGTTTTAAGCCCTTCAAATGTGATTTCTGCAATAGGCTTATTCCAAAACCATTCCCCGTCATCTTCTGCCTCCTCTGCAAAAACAGAAAAAGAAAGCAATAAAAATAACACAGAAAAAAGAAGTTTATGGCTAAAACTTTTCATAAAAACGTCCACCCTTTTTATAAATCAAAATGCAAATTTCCAGGAAAGTGTCAGAGACGATGAAGGTATATACTGCTTATGTAGCATAGCATCAATATCAGGTGCAACATTCCATCGGATATTCCCAAATGGAGATTCTAGTTCCAGACCAAACTCTGGCTGGAACAAAAGACCTCCGGCTGTAGTAATATCATTAACACGTTTTTCATCGTAATGCAGATTCAACATAGCATCCACATACAATGCGCTTCCAAGGTATTTACCTATATAAACAGTTGAGTTATCAAATAAGTTACCGGCATTCATCATTCCGGAACCTTTTTTTCTGCTGTCAACAAAACTATAACTCAAAGTATTCTGAATAACATTGGTACGTAGTGAGAATATATCAGAATTAAACAAATCCCGCAACTTATTCTCCAGTTTTCGTCCTACAAGACTCTGAATTGCATAATCACCTGCGGCAAAAATAAAGTTTCCAACATTATCAGAGTCTGCCGTAACAATTTGACCTAAAAGAGTTTGAATTTCAACTTCTGATTTTGCTGGGATTGATGAAAACTTTGGTGTAAAATCGTTCAAATATTGATTTATCGCTGTTAAAACTATAGTAACACTTTCACCTTCTGTATCTTTTTCTCTTGTTTCAGCCCTAACTGTTATAAGCGGGTTAAATCCTTCATCCTTTGGAGTAAATTTTATTGCACCTTCTTTTATATAGAAGTTTCGGTTCAAATAACTTACATCTCCTGACTTCAATAGCAGAGTTCCATCCATAATCATTTCCTGACTTCTTTGATCATAGGACAATTTTAATTTTCCGTTTGGGACAAAGATTGTTCGTAAAAGAGGATCTACATTTAATCTGACATGAGTCCCCATAGAAATATCAATGGCTGTATTTACATATATAGCAGGATTTACTTGTTTTGAAAGTTCCTGAATCATTTTTGTAAGATTGATATAAACTTCAGCCTTTTCAGCATTCACATTTCCTGTAATATCAAAATCTTTTGACGTCAAATACATATCCAAATCAACAGAGGTTTCCCCAGAAACAGAAAACATTTTCTGCTGAGTTGTTAAATTTACAGGTATAAATTGTGACTTTGCAGTTTTTGCATTCATCTCTATATGATCCATCTTCCATTTATCCATAAACATTGTACCTGTAACTACTGCGTATTTATTTTTCTTTACAGTTACCTGTTTAGGAGGAATATAAATTTCATTGTGATTAAAATTTAATTTAAGAGAATCTGCAAAAATATGTTCAGGAATAACAGTTGGTATGTTTATCTCAAAAGAAGTAAGATCCATCTTTCCCATAAAATCAGGATTTTCTAAAGAACCGCCAACATCTACAGAACCTGTAAGCATTCCGTTGTAGAAATTCACATAATTATCAAAATTAATATAAGAAAAGAGATTTTTTACATTAATATTTACATCCTTGATATTCACCGAAAGAAGATTAGTAAATCCTTTATATAATCCGGTAAGATTAAATGATGCTATACCCGGAGAATTCATATTTGCATATACTTCTCCATCTTTTTTAAGATACCCGAATAAGCCCATATTTTCGGATGAAAATATGGAAATCAATTCCGGCGTATACATTAATGATAAAGAAAAATCCAAAGGTTTCTTAATAAGTGAACCGTATATGCCGTCAGATTTCAGAGATACTGTCATTTCTTCTGGGATAAATTTATTTTCATTACGGAAAACATCTGAAGATTCTAAAATCAAAGGAATATGAACTGTATCAGGACCAAGCCATGCATCAATATTTGCTTTTAGACTTCCAGTTAAAGTTGAAAGTGAAAAATTTCCTGTTACATTATTTACTTCCATTGTTCGAAATTTCACATTTACTTCATTTATGGAAATATCTTTATCTTCCACCATCAAAGCCCCGGACGCATTCAAAGCATCTCCGGAAACCATTAGTGTTAGTTTTTCAATTCCCGCTGTTACTGATGGATGCTCAGCAGTTCCAGTCATATATAAAGAAGCAGTAAGTTCGTTATTATCAGAAGCTACTTTTGTAAATCTATTCATATTCAGGCGGTTAATAAGAACTGAAGCATCAACATAAAAATCGTTTTTCAATGCATTCAAACCAAACGGAAGCATTTCAGGATTTGAAACGTTCATATCTACAGAAACATTTTCATCAGACCTCGAATTCTGCATATTTAATGAAAAGGCTGCAGATGAAAATACATCATCCATTAGATTCAAAACAAAATCAGCACTTCCGTCTAACGAAGAAAAAATGTCAGAATAACTTATAGTATTAAAACGGGCACCATAACGGTTGACATTTCCATTTGCCGAAAGATGAGGTCTAAACCCTAAATAATTTCCGGCTTCTTCTGTCTCAAATTTATTAACAACGATAGAAAAATCATTATTTGCATTAAATACAAAACCTGAATCCAAAGAAAAAATAAAAGAAGTGTCCATTACCGGTATAGGAAAGTTTTCAAATTCCACATTACCAGAAATTACAGGAAGTTTTGAAAAATCCAGTCTCACTTCAGTACTGTAATCCCCAGAGACACTTACAACATTATCAGTAAAAGTACCGGAATATCGGTAAGGGATAGAGTTATAAATTATCTCAGAAACAAAAAACAGGTCATTTGACCCGGGAAGTGTATCAAGCGAAGCAGAAGCATGAAGAGCCTGTTTGCCATAAATCAAATCTGCCTGTGAAAGATTTACAGACTGTTCATTTCCATCAAAAGAAAGCATAAGAGCCTGATTATCTTTTTTTGTATTGGCAATAAGGATGTAAGGAACATTAAAAGAAAGGCTTTTTAAGTCTGTTGTAAAATATGCATCTGCTGAAAACATAAAATCTTCTGCTGTGTGAGTCAGCCCGGAGATATTCTCCTTTACCCCCTGATTCAAAAAATTGGATGAAATTTTTAGGCCCGAATCAAGATAAAAACTATTTACTGCAGCAGATGATTGAATATATTTGGAAGATAAAAGATAACTTCCATCTATTTGGATTTTTCCAGGTATATCTGAATCAATATGTGAATAATCATATACTTCAAAAGAAAAATCAAAAGAATCATTTGAAGGTGACAAACTCAACTGTAATGCAGTCAGTGCAGATTCCCCAATAAATAGTTGTGGTGCAAAGGCCATAAAACCTTTTTTCAACGGATCAAAATATATTGATGACGAAATCTCATTACCGTTAGGAAGAACAACTTTTGTAATATCTACTGCCCCTGAAACTCCAAGTGTCTGAAAAACAACATCAAGACTTCCAGACGCTTCATAATTCAAACCATCAGCAGAAATCTTTCTTATATTCATTTTTTTATCAGTTCCATCTAAAACAAGACTGGTTTTTAATCCTCCAGGAACAAGATTTTCAGGAAACAAAACGGATGTTTCAGAATCATAGCACAAAGCCTTGTCTTCAAAGGAAAATGACATATTTGTAAGCGAGGAAAGCCTTATTTCCCCAGCTCTTTTTAAAATATCATTTTGCTTTGACACCTTAAAGACCTTAGCAAGGGTAAGATCATTTGCCCGAACTACAGCTTTTGACGTCATATTCGCTGTATTATATTCAGCATTTATAACTAGCGGAAATGTATTTCGAATTGTAGCTGCAGAAACAACATTATTCTTGTATCCTAAAAGAAAATTCAATCGATTTAGTGTAAGATTTCCGTCAGTTAATTCTGACAGGCTTATGTTTGCATTAGAATTCTCAAACCCGTCATAAAGACTTCCTGAAAGCTTAAATCCTGAAGAATAAGATCCTTTTTTTGTTACAGCCTTTAATATTGCATTCATATCCAGGTTTATCTGATCTGAACGCGAATTAGCATTTGCAGAAATCTTGTTACATATAACAGAAGCTCTAACTTTTTCATCTTTGTAAACAAGACTTACATCTTTTAAAATAATATTTACTGGAAGAGTAGCTTTGAATGAAGACAAATCCAAAACTTTTTTTTCCTTAGTTACAGGCTCTTTGTTTTCTAATCCTAAAATGGAATAGACTTTAACAACAGATGAAACATCAACCGTAACGCCATTTGCAGAAACAAGTTTAAATCCTTTATCAAAATCACCTTTCAATATGCTGAATAGTCTGTAATCAAGCTTAATTTTATCGATTGATGCTATTTTATCTCCTTCTTCTGTCTCCAGTTTGATTTCGCGTATATATAGTGAAGAAAGGATTGAAGGTGACAAAGATTTATATGATATTTTTAATGAAGTTTTTTCCTCCAATCCGTTTTTCAAATTCTTTGCCAGTAACTCAATATTGGTATATAAATTCATATAGGCAGGACGGATTAACGCTGCCGAAACGAAGAGAAGGACTGAAAAAATGCTTACGGATACAATATCCCTAATTTTAATTTTCAACTTACTACCATTCTACTGTATTTTCTGAAAATTTACAGTATGCTATATATAATAACCTTAAAACCATAAAGGCGGACATAATGATACTAAAGAATTTTATAGTTTTTGAAGGAATAGATGGCGCGGGAACAACAACCCAATTAAAAAAACTTACCGAATTTATACCCCAAGACAAACTTTTTATTACAGCTGAACCATCTCCATGTGAAACAGGTTTATTTCTCAGAAAAATACTCAAAGGAGATATAAAACTTGATCCTAAAACTACTGCATTTCTTTTTGCAGCCGACAGGTGCGAACATCTTTACGGAAAAAACGGAGTGTCAGAACAGACCTCAGAGGGTAAAATATGTGTAAGCGACAGATATTTATTTTCAAGTCTTGCTTACCAAAGTGTTTCCTGTGGTGAAAAGCTTCCCAAAATGCTGAACAGTACATTTCCACTTCCTGAAATTCTGTTTTACTTCGTAATTGATCCAAAAATCTCTCTTTCACGAGTTTCCAGTCGTGGAGAAACAACTGAAATTTATGAAAAACTTGATTATCAGATAAAAACAGCGGAATGTTATGAAAAAATTATTTCAGAATATGAAAAAGAAGATAACGGCATGAAGGTAATTCGTATTGATGCCTCAAAATCCATTGAAGAAATTTATCATATAATAAAAGAAAATCTTTCATACCTTATATAATTACTAAACTCTCTTAAACTAAATCCGAAAATCTAAGAGATGAAGAAGATTGTTCTGATTTTTATGTTTATTTTTATTTCTATATCGTCAGCCTCTGCATATATGGTAAAATACAAGGAAGATTTTTATCGTCTTTATCATGTTCATTACCAGCAGTACCCTGATGACTGCATGGAAAATATTTACTGGCTTGAGAAGGCAGTTCAAGCAGACTTCTGCAATCCTCTTTTTGCCGATTTTAAGATTACAAATGAAAAACAATGGGAAAAATACCGATACCTTTTCCAAATGCATCTTAATCTTAAATTAATAGAACAGCATTTAAGACTTGGTCGTATTTATGATAAAAAATGTGCCTATTTTTATGATGCACCATGGAAGGATGAATATTTACATAACATAGAAAAAGCTCTCAGTTGTTATCAAGCTGGATTGTATTATTGGCAGGAAACAAAAATTTGGTGTGAAAAAGCAAACGAATCAAAATTTAACTTTTTATTCATTACAGAGAAGCAAAACTGGGAAGATGAGAGAGAAAGAATTAAATCCGGTGAACTTGATTATGAAAAAATGCTTACACGCGAAATCTCAAGGCTTGAAAAAGTCCGTGATGAACTTACTAACATGGTAAAATATTATTAATTTTTACTTTATTGCACCTTCATTCCAAAAATGATAAAATGCGGGGCAATGAAAACTTCAGAGTTCACAATTAATTATCCTGCTATTTATTCTGGTACAGATAAATCCGAAATTACCTTTTATGAAGGTACCCCTGATTTAAACACAATTTACACTCCGGGAACAGAACGAGAAACACGTTATTTCTTTGTAACAGATGCCACTGTAGCTACACTTCCTGCTCTTTCCTCGTTTATTCAGAATTTTGATGATGGAAAATGCGGAAATGACAGTCTTATTATTTTGGGCTCAGGAGAAAAATACAAAACAATAGATACAATTCTTGAAATTATAAAAGTGTCCCTGGCAGACGGTTTTACTCGTAATGATACTTTTGTAGGAATTGGCGGTGGAGTTATCTGCGATATTACAGCCTTTGCAGCTTCCATTTTCAAAAGAGGAATTAAAGTTGAATTTGTTCCAACTACACTGCTGGCTATGGTTGATGCCAGTATTGGAGGAAAAACAGGGTGTGATTTTGATAATTTCAAAAACATGATTGGTACATTCTACCCTGCAGCAAAATTAACCTACTTTCCGGAATTTATTCAATCCCTTCCTGAAAACCAGTTTAAATCAGGATTGGGAGAAGTCTTAAAAACTGCTCTTCTCTTTAATAAAGATCTTTTCAATCTTTTAAATAATGAAAGTGATAAAGTTCTTTCGAGGGATAAAGAAACCTTAACCAAGCTCATTAAATATTGTGTTGAAGCCAAAGGAAATATTGTAGAAAAAGATTTTACTGAAAAAGGAGATCGAACATTCCTTAATCTTGGACACACTTTCGCTCATGCATACGAGACCCTTGCAGGGCTTGGAAACATTACTCACGGAGAAGCTGTTGCATGGGGAATTGGTCGCATGGTTTACCTTAGTGCATATAAAGATTTCTGTCTTGACTCATATAGAGTACAGATTTTTAATCTTCTGGAAAAATACGGATTTGATACATCATCAGTTCCGCAAATAATCCGTGGTGGAGGAATCGGTGAACGATTCATAGAAGTTATGCGAAAAGATAAAAAAAATAATTCTAATAAAATACGTGTAATACTTCAAAAAGGTCTTTGTAACACGTTTACTCAGGAACTTGATGACAGCGATTTACTCGCTATTTTTAAATAAATTATGACAGATATTTCACGTTATTTTGATTGGGCAGCCACAAGTCCCCATGATTCAGTTATATTGGAAGAATCACTAAGAATCTCATTAAAAAACTGGGGAAACCCTTCAAGTGTTCATCAGGAAGGAAAAAATGCACGTTCAGTTTTTGAAGAAGCACGAAAAAACTGCGCAGTAATCCTTGGAGTAAAACCTGAAAACATATATTTTACTTCAGGTGGAACCGAAAGTGATCAGATTGCCCTACTTCAAGTTTTAAGCAAACCATCCAAAGGCAAAATACTTATTAGTTCAATAGAACATCCAGCGGTTCGTGAACAGGCGTTAATGTTAAAAAAATGTGGCTGGGAAATTGAAACTCTAAAAGCTGATGAACTTGGAATTATTAAACCAGAAACCGTAAGCGAAAGTCTTACTGATGATACACATTTAGTCTGTATAATGGCAGTAAACAACGAAACAGGAGTTATTCAGCCAATTCATGAAATTGCAGATTTACTAATTGAAAAAAGCAAAGGAAAACGTAAACCCAAATTTCATGTTGACTGTGTTCAAGCGGCAGGTAAGATTCCATTAAATATTAATCATCCCGGAATTGACAGTGCAGCTTTTAGTGCACACAAAATTTGCGGACCTAGAGGAATTGGAATTCTTTATATGAAAGATTTTTCAGAATCTTTTTTAAAAGGTGGCGGACAAGAAAAAGGTCTAAGAAGTGGCACAGAAAATCTTTTTGGTGCTGTAGCTTTTTCAAAAGTACTAGAAAAATATTACATACGAAATGAGAACAAAACAGCAAATGAGCATTATGAACAAATGAAAAACACAACAAATGTTTTCATTAATAAACTTTCCACATTAAAAGGTTGTACCATTATTCCAGAAGGAAGATTAAATCTAAAAAACGAACAATTTTTTTCTCCTTATGTAGTTCAAGCTTCATTCAAAAATATTCCAGGACAGGTTATGCTTAGAGCATTAGATACAAAAGGAATTGCTATTTCTACTGGAAGTGCCTGTTCCTCTAAAAAAGCCAGCAGACCTGTTCTTGAAGCTATGAATATAGATTCAACATTACGAGAAACAGCCGTTCGTTTCAGTTTTGGTCCATTGACCCGCCCAACTGACATCGATTTACTTTTCAATGCGGTAGAAGAAATTAATGCTCAATTCAATATATAAAACTCGTTGAATAAATAAAATTTTTGTGCTATTTTATAAAACAAATTTTAGGGAAGGACTTTTGTATGCTTTCCCATTACTTTATTTTTAAGGAGACTTTTATGGGAGCACGCGGGGAACTTTTTACAACACAAATTACACTTGAAAACCGATCTTATTTTTTTAATGTCAAAGAAAACAGAACTGGAGATGTATTTCTTCAAATTGTAGAAAGCAAAAGTCGTGATGGGGGAGATTTTGATCGCCATCAAATTGCTGTATTTGCTGAAGATATGCAGAAATTTTTGCAGGGCATGGAAAAATCACTTTCTTTCATAGACAAAGACAGAAAAAACAGGCAAAAAATTGCACGTGAAAAGAAAGAAGCAAAAGAAAAAAATTCTAAAAAAATCTATCGAATAAAAAATGAAGAAAAGAAAGAAGATACTCCCAAAAAAACCGGTCGTATTCATGTTGTCTCAAAAAGACAACTTTCTAAAGAAAATGAAAAGTCAGAAGATTAATTATAATTAAAACACATGCGCTGTATAGGTGAAGGTCCTATTTCCTGACATATTTTTTTATGAGCTTTTGTAGGATAACCCTTATGCTTGGCATAACCATATTCGGGATACAGTGCATCCATTTCAACCATAATCCTGTCGCGACATGTTTTAGCTAAAATACTCGCAGCCATTACTTCAGGATATTTACCGTCAGCCTTTGGCTCACAAGTGCATTCTATAGGAACATCAGGACATTTATTCCCATCTACAATTCCCTTTATTACATATTCTGAAATTGAATAATTTTTGCACCATTTGAATAATTTACTAAACATATCTTCATAAGCTTTTTGCATACAAAGCATAGTAGCCTGAAGAATATTTATTTCATCTATTTTTTTATGATCTACAAGAGCAATTCCCCAAAGGGCTTTTTGTTTAATAATTTCTTCTGCATAAAGCCTTTTTTTTTCTGACAGCTTTTTAGAATCATTTAAAATTTCAATAGGAAAATCTTCGGGTAAAATAACACAAGCCGCACAAACAGGACCTGCAAGAGGTCCTCTTCCTGCTTCATCAAAACCTGCTCTAAAAATCATTCAAAACCCCTGAGAAAAATTTTCAGAATCATATACCTTAGATTTTTTATCAGAATAAATAGGATCTACAACTCCTGAAACTCTTTTTAAATCAGCACTAAATTCGTTCGATATAATTTTTGCATTTACCTCAAAAAACTCAGCGACTCGTCCCAAATTTCCAGTTACACGAATAGAACTGGATGCTAATACTGTTTCTGATCCACGAATAGAAAATGCAACTGCAGTTTCCCCAACGATTCCAATTTTACAAGCATTTACATTTACCCGCGTATTAGTACTATTTAGCAAACAAGCATAAGTCGAAGCACTTACAGAAAATAATGAATCTGACAAGGAGACTACTGAATTTCTTGCATCAATAAAATTCATATTCTTTCCACCAGAACTGGTAATTTCACAATCTTCCATAGAAAGAACAGAATTATCTAATCTGATGATGGATCCAGAAGCACTTTTATTTCCTGAATTACCCGATGCTTGTAAACGACAATCGGTTATCTGAATAGTAGAGCCCCTAACCATAAGTGTAGAATTTTTTGGAAATTGGATACATGCATTATCCATTCCTTTAATTTCCCAATTACTATCCAATTCTATTTTCCAATCCGGCATTTTAACAGTCCCAAAAATATATAAACTTGCAGAACGGAATTCTTTTATAAATGGAAAGCCCTGTTCAATATCTACAAAAGGGTGTTCCTTTGATCCATCGGCGGTTTCCTTATCAGCGTTCGAATTGAAATAAAAATTATAACTATCAATAACAACAGTATATTCTGCTACAGGACTCTTTGTCTTTCCAGCAACAGTATAAGCCTGAACTTTGTAGAAAACTGGTTTTTCACCAAATGGTTCTAAAACCAAATTTATAGAGCTACCTACCCCAGTAAAATCATTAACTTTAATATTTTTGAAATCAGTTTTATCAGGATTGAAGGATTCTATTGAATCAATTAAAATCACGGGTTCACTTATACCGACAAAAAGTTCAGCATTTCCCGGAGATGTTATATTTACATTTACTGTTCCTCGTGAATGAAAACCTTCTGCATTTGAAATTATAACTGGATAAGGAGCATGTCTCTTATCAACCTCGTATTCTTCAAGAAGTGTACCCTGATATACAGAATCTGAGTAAACATCAATCTCTGCACTTGAACTTACTATATCTCCATAAAAAGTATCTGCACATAATTCTGAAAACAATTCACAATAAGAGTTATCTGTGTTTTTAAAAGACATAGAATAAGAAGAATCACCTTCAATAAAAAAAACAACACTGCCATCTTCCTGAATTTTTGTTTTTAAATCAGGCATAGGCGGAATTTCGTAAAATTCTATAGGATTGCCAACCTCATATGCAATATTCTGCCAATAAATAACATGAGATTTTGATCTATCTATTACTCTATTCTCTTTGGGTAATGTCCAATATTCATCATCAAGCTTGTAAATTAAATTTTCATCATCAAAAGAAATAGTATTCCAATTAATAATAGTTACAGGCAAATCTCGACGACTAAAAGAACCGCTGGATTTTGGACTGGTTTTTATAAAAAAACGCCAGAAAGCTGATCCATTAGATACAGTACATGGAATAAACCTGGAAAGCGAACAAGATTCAGAATATTTCAAAACTCTACCTGAAATAAAATTTTCAGGATTCTGTTCGAACGAATATTCCATTGTTTCTGGAATTTGAATTTCAGAGCCAGAAAAATAATTTAATATTCCAGTATCAGAAAATGAATATGTAAAATTTCTTTCAATCTCATCTGAGGGCGAAACTGGGAAAACTGAAAAATTTACCTCTTTCTGTTCTTTGAATCCTCTTGTTACTCTAACAGTAATATTACCAGTTAAATCAATAGAAACTGGACCATCATATGCAAACCCCTGAAGCGCCGGATCACTTCCATCTAGTGAATAAAAATAATCAGCTCCGTCAGAAGTATCAATAACAAGCATCTGCCTGTTAGCCCAAACACCTTTAATAGGATTGATTATATTTATTTCTGCAAAAGCAAATAATGAAACAGTAATAAATACAAATACAGCCAAGAATTTTTTTTTCATTTATTTTCCCAAAACAGACAAAACTTCCCTTAATTCTGGATCAGCCTTGTAATAATATTCTTCAAGTTCTTCAGAAGAAAGACCTACAAGTTCATGACTCATATAATGAATCCACCTGTTTTCATCTGGATTATTGATTTCAAATTTTCTGCAGTAATAATCAGGTTGAAAAGGAAGCTGTTCTTTATAATAAGTAAAATATTTATAATCATGAACGACAACTTTTATATCTTCACGTGGCATTCCTCTTGAATTAATAAGAGTTTCAACAAGCGCATTAATTGTTCTTCCAGAATCAAAAATATCATCAACCAGAAGTATTTTATCTCCAGGACGTAAATTTTCTGGAGGATATGTCCAACCATCAATAAATACTTTTGTGTGCTGGGCTATATCAGAATAAGACCTTGCAACAACACCTGCATAAAGAACAGGATGAAATTTTTCTTTTTTTGCAAGAATCTTAAAATATTCACTGATAACATTTGCCATATATGCACCACCACGAAGGGAACAGTAAATTACATCAGGAATAAATCCATCATTATAAATTCTATGTGCCAACTTTAGCGCATTGTTCCGCACTACATCATACGGCAAAAACTCTTTAATCATAATCTTTATTATAAATCATTATAATATTCACTTTCAAGCATTAATCATTATCTAAAAAACTCTTTATCGAAGACACAATATCCATAAATGGTTCATATTTCATTTTGCATTCTGGCAGGCTGCTTAAAAATATTCTCCCATATTGTTTTTCATATAACCTTTTGTCCAAAACAACAACAGTTCCTCTGTCATTGCCTTTACGAATAAGACGACCTACTCCTTGCCTGAATTTAATTACAGCCTCTGGAACACTCATTTCCATAAATGAGGAACCACCTTTTTTTTCTATTTCTTCTGATCTAGCCATGAATACAGGATCATTAGGAACAGAGAACGGAAGTTTTACAATTATTACTTGAGAAAGAGAATCACCTGGAACATCAACTCCCTGCCAGAATGAATCAGTGGCAAATAGAACACTTTCCCTTTCTTCTTTAAATTTTTTTAAAAGGACTGCATTATCCATATCCCCTTGTTTAAGAATACTGCCAGAAAAGTCTCTCAACTGACTGAATACAGAATTATAAGCACTTTTCAATGAGTCATAGGATGTAAAAAGAACAAGAGTTCTTCCACCTGCCGCAGTAATCAACCTTGGAAGTGCAATTTCTATATATTGCTGGAACTCCCCTAAATGAGAAAACGGAGCATCGGATGGGACAAGAAACAACATATTTTTGTGATACGGGAAAGGTGAATCAAAATTTTCAGTACAAATACGTTCTTTTTCTACAAGATTGACACCTGAACGATTCATCCAGTAGTTATAATTATTTCCTGTTCGAAGTGTTGCTGATGTAAATATAACTGTTTTCATTGGATCGTATACACCTTCATTCATAAGATATGAAATATTTAATGGAGTAGAAGTAAAAGTAACAAACCAAGGATTAACATCTCGTGCTAAAGAATCAGACAGCCTTTTTTTTTGAATCCAAAACACATGGTCGGGATGTTCATCCCAAACTGAAAAATCTCTCATTAGTTTTAAATATCCTTCAAGACGTCTTGAAATCATCCTGGTTTCCCAAAAAGAAGGTGTATCTCTATCTTCCTCTGAAACTCCATCAAGAATTGAGTTTACTAACCCAACAAAATTTCCAAGACTTTTTGAAAGTTCATCCAAACAACTAAGGACAGGTCCAAAAACTTTTGCACTTTGAGTACAAAGCCTCATATTAAAATCAGAAGATAAAAGATCAAGAGAAACTTGTTCTAAAGTTAAAATATCATTTTTTATTTTATCCGATAATTCATAAGCGTTGCTCATCTTTTCTTCATTGGAAGATATAATCGCAACATTTATCAAATGCCCGGATTCAGCAGTTTTACGACGGCGATACAGTTGTCCAACAAGCTTTATTAATTTAAAACGGCTCATACTTTCACTAAAAAAACTTGTGGCCGCAGCTTCAACTCCATGTGCTTCATCAAAAACAATTCTATTATATGGTGGAAGGACAATAGCATTTTCATACCCACCCCCACTCATTCTAGCTTCAATATCAGCAAAAAGAAGATGATGATTTACAACAATTAAATCACAATTAGCAGCTTCTTTTCTTATTTTCATTACAAAACACTGATCAAAATAAGGACAACGATTTCCCATACAAGCATCACTTTCTGAATTAACCTTAGACCATGTGTTTTCTGATGGCATAAAAGGTAAATCACTTTTACTTCCTGTTTCTGATGTTTCTGCCCAATCTGATATCCTTTTTAATAATTCCGAATCTTCATCAAATAAATCTGGTATAAGGTTTACATCTTGAAGCCTTCGTTTACAAATGTAATTTTGACGTCCTTTCATCAAAATATATTTGACTTTTCTTCCTAATATTTTTTCAACTATAGGAATATCTTTTTGACACAGCTGTCCCTGTAAATTTATTGTACCAGTCGAAATTACAACTTTCTCATGATTCTTACTTGCCCAAAGAATAGATGGTATTAAATAAGCAAAGGATTTTCCAACACCCGTCCCTGCTTCAAAAACTCCAATTTTATTTTCATTAAAACTTTTAGTAATATGTTTTAAAAGTTCAATCTGACTTTTTCGTTCTTCAAAATTTTCTGAAATTTTTGAAAGCGCACCACCTTCGCTAATGTAAAAAGAGGATTCTTCCGAATCAATTTTTTGATATACTTTAACTTCACGCTCTTCCATATCTCAAAAATATAAATGTTACAAAAAAAAAGCCCGCTTAAAAATAAGCAGGCTCTAACATCTCCTAGCAGAATTGAACTGCTGTTGTCGGGATGAAAACCCGATGTCCTAACCACT
>JABUUX010000065.1 GCA_021442965.1 Treponema sp. | reverse complement strand
ATGGTTCTCCGTTTTTTGGAGTGTAGCCTGAATGCAGAACTTTTGTCTCAATTTTCATAAAAAACCTCTATAAATTATTATATTTTAAGCAAATTATACGGGGATTATAACAAAATCACTCTGGTATTCGTAATTTATTTTTTTTATGTTTGCTTATAGATTATTTCTATAACCTTATATATCAATTAAACTTAAAAAAAACGATTTTTTAGTTAAATATTTTTTGCAGTATTTAAAAAGGTGTTGTATTATATATATTATCAATAAAGTAATAAATCTTTAGGAGGATTTATAAAATGAAAAAACTTTTATCTATTGCTGCCGCAGCAGTGCTCGGACTTGGACTCGTTAGCTGTGGTTCTACAGGTGGAGCAAAAAAAGCTCCTGCTGCAGGTTACGAACATCCAATGACATACACATTGGATCTTGCTGATGCCGGTGCCGAAATTGCCTTTTCAGACAACACACAGTACGGAGAAAAAGGAAAATCAACACGTCAGGTTGTTGTAAACCTTTCATCAGTTGTAAAACCAAACAAAGTTCAGGCTGGAGACACAGTAATCATTACTGGTAAAATTACACCAACTGCAGATTTGGACAAAGTTATGATGGGTATTGTTGATGACTCAGCAGCAGCAAACTACTGGACAGCTCTGTACACAGGTGATGAAGTTTATCTTACAGACCTCAAAGCAGGACAGCAGTATGAAATCAACCAGTCATTCCCTATCACAAACGGAATGAAAACAAACTTCAAAGTTCAGTTCGCATACGGTGAACAGAATGGTGGTGTTTCTAAATTCGCAGTAGAAAGAGTATGTGAATCAGATATCGGAACTCCAGTAGGTGATTACGTAGCTGAAGCAAACCACACAACTCCAAAAGTATACGAATTTGACCTTTCAAAAGATTTGGCATACGTTACTCTTGAACCAAACTATCCATGGGTAAACGGTGTTCAGGATACAATGGCTGACCCTGTAAACTATCAGGCAATTGTTGCTATCACACAGAAATTTGATATGGACAAAGACTGGCCAATCGCTGGAGACACAATCAAAGTTTACTGGAAAACACGTTCAAACAACGACATTGCAGCTCTTCACTGCCGTGCTGTAGAAAATACAGCTGCTGTAAACTGGTGGAAAGAAATTGATGAAGTTGGCGGAGAAGGAAAAATCATCGCCGAAAACATCAAAGCAAACGAAGTTTCTGAAATCTCTTGGGAAATGAAACTTACAGATGCTCCTGTAGAAGGAATCTCACTCTGTATCTGGAATGACCTGGCAGAATCAGACGGTTCTTCACTTCTTACATACGTACGTGAATAGAATCTGAACTGAAACCTTAGTTTCAAAAAAAAAGGCTGTGCTATCAAAATGAAGCACAGCCTTTTTTATTTATGAATTAACCGGAGGCATTTCATAGCCTGCAACCGGTTCAGGATCTGTCATAGCAGCTCCCGCAGCCAGTTTAATTTCAGGCTTTACCTTTCTGCCATCTTTTAGCATAACCATTCCATCCTTATCTTCATCAGGATGATTTCCCACAGGAGCATTTGAAAGCAGAAGTTTCAATCGGTTCAGCTGATTAACTTCAGAAGACCCCGGATCGTAATCTATTGCGGAAATATTTGCCTCAGGGAATCTTCTTCTAAGTTCTTTAATCATTCCTTTTCCTGTAACATGGTTTGGAAGACATGCAAAAGGCTGAACACAGGCAATACTTGGAGCCCCTTCTTCTATAAGCTCAACCATTTCTGCAGTAAGGAACCATCCTTCTCCTGTAATATTTCCCAGTTGAACAATATCATCAACTCCTTTCATAAGTTTATAGATACTCGAAGGTGCTTCAAAACGTTTTGACTTTCTAAGATACTTTTTCATTTTACCGCGATAAAGTTCCAAAAACCAAACCAAGAGTTTTGCATTTCGTTCTGTCTTTTTAGGGAATGCAAGTTCTTCATGACGGAAAATACCTGTAGCAAATGTATAAAAGAAGAAGTCAGCAAGGTCTGGCATAACGCACTCAGCCCCTTCCCGTTCTATAACATTTACAATGTCATTATTTGCTGTAGGATGGAATTTTACCAGAATTTCACCAACAACACCAACGCGTGGTTTCTTAATCGGTTTTAATTCTAAATTATCAAAATCTTTCACAATTCTTTTTAAAAGTCTGTGATATTTTGCTATAGAAAGAGATCCGGCTTCTTTTTCTGCAACAGCAGTCCATTTTTCGTAAAGAGCATTGGCACTTCCAGGAACAGCTTCGTAAGGACGTACCCGGTAAAGACACCTCATAAGAAGATCTCCCACCATTACGGCTTTCAAAAGTCTGTGCAAAAGTCCCAGTGTAATTTTAAATCCCGGATTTTTTTCAAAGCCCTGAGCACTCAAAGAAAGAACAGGTATATGTCCCCAACCTGCATCATTCAAAGCACGTCGAATAAATCCTATGTAATTTGTAGCACGGCAACCGCCGCCTGTTTGAGTAATAATAAGACTTACATGATCCAAATCATACTTTCCGCTTTCAAGGGCTGCAAGCATCTGACCTGCAACTAGAATTGAAGGATAACAGGCATCATTATTTACATACTTTAGGCCAGTATCTACAGCTTTTGGATCAACTGCATCAAGAATCACAAAACGATATCCTGCACCTGCAAAAGCCTTCTGAAGAATTCTAAAATGAATCGGCGACATCTGCGGTCCAATAATAGTATGTGTATACTTCATTTCTTTTGTAAATACCTGACGGTTATATGCCGAAGTCTTAAGTTCGTAATGACGCTTATTTCTTTGTCTTTCTTTAACAGCCGCAATAAGTGAGCGTACACGAATACGTACAGCCCCCAGATTGCTTCCTTCATCAATTTTTATAAGAGTATACATACGACCCTTAGCTTTCATAATTTCATCAACCTGATCAGCCGTTACAGCATCAAGACCGCAACCAAAACTGGTAAGCTGAACAAGTTCCAAAGCAGGCATTTCAGAAACAAACTGAGCGGCACGGTAAAGACGGTTATGATAAACCCACTGGTCAATAATACGAAGTGGTCTTTCTATTTTTCCCAGATGAGCAACAGAGTCTTCTGTAAAAACAGCAAGACCAAGTCCGTTAATCATTTCAGGAATTCCATGATTAATTTCGGGATCCAGATGATAAGGACGACCTGCAAGAACTACTCCCTGTGCACTGTTACGAATCATCAATTCCAAAGCTTCTTCACCCTGCTTTTTTACATCCTCACGGAATTTTTCCTGTTCTTTCCAAGCCTTATCTACAGCAGAATAAATTTGTTCTTTTGTAAGACTGGCAAAGTGCTTTGACATTTCTTCATAAAGACGTTCTGCAAGACGTGGTTTATCGTAAATTGGCAGGAAAGGATTCATATAAATTATGGAATCGTCCTGACGAAGAGCATCAATATTATTTCTAAGAACTTCAGGATAACTTGTTACAATAGGACAGTTATAATGATTTCCCGCTCCCGTATCTTCCTGATGTTCGTATGGAGCACAAGGATAGAATACAAATTTTACTCCTGCCTGAAGAAGACTTTCTACATGGCCGTGAGAAATTTTTCCAGGATAACAAACCGATTCTGACGGAATAGACTCCAAACCTTTTTCATAAACGTGACGGCTTGAACGCTGACTTAATCTTACACGGAATCCAAGTTCATTAAAGAAAGTAAACCATAAAGGATAGTTTTCATACATATTAAGAACACGCGGGATTCCAACATCACCCATTGGTGCATCTTCTGCCTTTCTCGGAACATAACTGAAAAGTCTCTTGTATTTCCAATCAAAAAGATTTGGCATTTTTTCAGTTGCTTCTTCTACACCCGTATTCTTTTTATTACTTGCATCAATTATCTGTGCATCATCCTCCAGTTCAGCCCCTTTTTCACAACGATTTCCGGTAATAAAACGGCGTTTTGCTTCAGAAGTACTGAATGTGTTAATTGTAAGCAGACAGTTATTCTGACACTTTCCACAACGACGCAAATCTAAATCAACCTTGAAATTTTCCAAATCTTTTAATGAGGCAATACTTGAACGAACCTCGTGAACTGTATCTTCCGGTTCTCCGGGTTTTGGTGCAGTCAAATCTCTCCACTGGTCGCAGGCAATAAGGGCAGAACCATAGGCACCCATAAGTCCTGCAACATCAGGCCGGAATACTTCTACTCCGCCAATTTTTTCAAAGGCACGCAGAACAGCATCGTTATTAAACGTTCCCCCCTGAACAACAACCTTTGAACCAATATCACTGGCCTTTCTAAGTTTTATAACCTTAAACAAAGCATTTTTAATTACAGAATACGAAAGACCTGCAGAAATATCAGCAACCGAAGCACCTTCTTTCTGTGCCTGTTTTACACGGCTGTTCATAAATACAGTACAGCGGCTTCCAAGATCTACAGGCTTTTCTGCAAGCAGCGCAATTTTACTAAAATCCCTTATATCCATTCCCATTGTTCGGGCAAAGTTATCAAGGAATGAACCGCACCCAGAAGAACAAGCTTCATTAAGCTGGATTGAAACAATGGCTCCGTCTTTCATACGAAGACACTTCATATCCTGTCCGCCAATATCCAGAAGGAATTCTACACCAGGAACAAAAAAATCTGCCGCACGGTAATGAGTAATAGTTTCAACTTCACCCGCGTCAACTCCAAAGGCCGCCTGAAAAAGAGCTTCTCCATATCCTGTAGAAACAGCTCGCCCTATATAAACATCCTCAGGCAAAAGAGTATAAAGATCTTTCAATACCTGAACTGCAAGTTCCACAGGATTTCCCTGATTGTGCGAATAGAAATTCCATAAGATTCTTCCTTCAGAATCAATCAGAACTGCTTTTGTTGTAGTAGAACCTGAATCCAAGCCCAGAAATACAGGACCATGAGTTTTTGAAAGTTCCCCCCGTTTGGCAACCTGACCTTTATGTCTTGAAGTAAACTCATCCAGTTCATCCTGATTTTTAAACAATGGTTCCAGACGCTGAACTTCCTGAAGCTCGGCTCCAACAAGATTTGAAAGACTGCTTCTAAAACTTTCAATTGTCGGGAAAACATAATCCGAACCGTCTTCATTTTTAAACTTACGTTCAGCGGCAAAAGCAGAGCCCATTGCAACAAAAACTTCAGAATTTTCAGGAACGATTATTTCATCATCTTTTAATTTTAAGGTCTCTATAAAACGATGGCGCAGCTGATCCATAAAATGAAGCGGCCCGCCCAAAAATGCAACATGCCCACGAATTGGTTTACCGCACGCAAGCCCCGAAATAGTCTGGCTTACAACAGCCTGGAAAATAGAAGCTGCAATATCTTCACGGCGTGCTCCTTCATTTATCAAAGGCTGAACATCAGTCTTGGCAAAAACCCCGCAACGTGCCGCAATAGGATAAATCTGGTTCATATCCTTTGCAAGCTCATTCAATCCTCCTGCGTCCGTTTCCAAAAGTGCCGCCATCTGGTCTATAAAGGCACCGGTTCCGCCGGCACATGTTCCGTTCATGCGCTGTTCAACGCCACCTTTGAAATAAGTAATCTTGGCATCTTCACCACCAAGTTCAATTACAACATCAGTTTGTGGGATTATTTTTTTTACAGCAGTTGTAGCGGCAATTACTTCCTGTATAAAAGGAATATTCAGCCACTGGGATACAGAAAATCCTCCTGAGCCTGTTACCTTTATAGTAAGCGTCTGGTCTTTGCCAGCTGGAAGAATTTTTTCAACATCTCCCAAAGCCTTAGTAACAACATTTATAATTGTACTCCGGATATCTGCACGGTGACGCTGATAATCTGAATAAATCAGTTTATCATCATTATCAAGAATTGCTATTTTTACAGTAGTAGATCCAACATCAATACCAACACGAATCGGAATTATTTCATTTGCCATAGTTTAATATTTTAACACAAACAGTAATTAAAATCAAAAATGCAGCTTGATAATTAACTGAACTTTTTCCCATATCACTTCTTTTTCCCAAATCTTCTTTTATGATATACTTTATATATGATTCATTCAGTTACTTTTTCAAGACCCGAATCCTCTGTAGAAGAAAAACTTGACCGTCCTTATAAAAAAATCAAGGCTAAACTTGATACAGCTTCAAATAATGAAGTCAGATTTTTTATGGAAATGTTTACAGAAAAACAGGTTTTTCACAAACGAATCACTTATAGTGAAATGGAATCATTTATTGAAGAGCATGCCGGCATTTCGTTTAAAACTTGTGTTGTCCGAACTGATGATACCGAAATTACCTATATGGCAAATAAAAAAGGTAAGATTACAAAACTTACAAAAAAAATCGAACCCACAAAATCTGAACCTTCTGCCGTAAATAATTCCTTACAAGGAGCCGCAGGTAGAATCCTTATGGCAGATTCCAAAAAGAAAAATTACCTGCTGCAGGAAGGAATTCCTGTTCCTTTTCTTATACGGCTTGGCATAATGACAACTGAAGGAAAGGTTATTAATTCCAGATATGATAAATTCCGTCAGATAAACCGTTTTTTAGAATTTATAGACGATATTCTTCCTGAGTTTAATGAGTATAAAAAAATTTCTAAGCCTGTTCGAATTGCAGATTTTGGCTCTGGAAAATCTTATCTTACCTTTGCCGTACACTATTTTCTTACCGAAATTAAACATATTCCGTGCTTCATTGAAGGTCTGGATTTAAAAAAAGATGTTATTGACTACTGTAACCGTCTTGTAAATGAACTGAACCTTAAAAATATTACATTTTCGGTTGGAAATATTGCAGACTATTCTGGAAAAGAAAATCCTGACATTGTGATTACACTTCATGCCTGCGATACAGCTACAGATTTTGCCTTAAAATATGCTGTTTCCCGTGGTGCAAAAGTAATTTTGAGTGTTCCCTGCTGTCAGCATGAAATTAATGCCCAGCTGCAAAAATCAAAAACTTCAGATAAAGTTTTTAGCCCTTTACTTAAATACGGTATTATTCGTGAAAAGTTTTCGTCTTTGGTTACAGATGCTCTTAGAGCTCAGTGGCTTGAAGAACAGGGATACAACGTTCAAATGCTTGAATTTATAGATATTGAACATACACCAAAGAATATCCTTATAAGGGCAACATTCCCGAGCGTTCCGGGCAGAAAGCCCAAAGATGTTGTAGCGGAGAACTCCGTGTGGTCGGAAAAAGGGAAAGACATCCCCCTTCTGGCAACTTCTCTTGGTATCCATCCCGAAATTTTTAGCTGATTAAAATTTTTCCAAACTTTCATTTAAGAATTTTCTCTTAACTATTACAAAAAAAAATGGTAATATATTTTTTATGGGTAAATGTTTTGTTTTCGTTAATCAGAAAGGTGGCGTAGGAAAAACAACTTCCGCTATTAATATCGGTGCTTATATAGCTTTAGCGGGTAAAAAAGTTCTTTTGGTTGATTTTGACTCGCAGGGAAATATGTCTACGGGAGTTGGAGTAAATAAAGACAAGCCTACCATTTATGAACTTATGGCAGGACAAGTTACTCCGGAACAAGCTATAAAACATTCTCCGGTAAAAAATCTTGATGCCATTAGTGCTTCTATTGATCTTTCCGGTGCTGCGGTTGAACTTATAGATCAGGAAAACCGCGAATACTTTCTTAAAAATGCTCTGGCACCATTGAAAGAAATATATGATTTTATTCTGATTGATTGCCCTCCTTCACTTGGAATTCTTACACTAAACGGTCTTGCCGCAGCAGACTCTGTTCTGGTTCCAATGCAGTGCGAATATTTTGCTCTTGAAGGAATTACCCTCCTTCTTCAGACTGTTCAAAAGGTTCAGAAAGAAATTAATCCTAATCTGACAATTGGCGGCATTTTCTTTACTATGTATGACTCAAGAACAAGACTTGCTCAGGAAGTTATTCTTGAAGTAAAAGGATATTTCCAGGATGTTGTTTTTAATACGATTATCCCTAGGAATGTTCGCCTTTCCGAAGCTCCTTCTCACGGACTTCCAATTTGTAAATACGATCCGGAATGTTCCGGAGCCCGTAGTTATGAAAAACTTGCAGAAGAGGTAATTCGTCGTGGCTAAATCAACAGGATTGGGTAGAGGTCTTAACGCCCTAATGGGTAGTGCCGCAGATGATACATCTTCCGCTTCAACAATAATAAAGGCTGCTACAAAAAAAGCTTCAAATATTCCTGAACAAGTTTCTGTAGATGATAACGGAACACTTTGGATTGATCCCCGTATTTTAAAACCAAATCCCAAACAGCCTCGTGTTGAATTTGACAAGGCTTCTTTGGATGAACTGGCAGATTCAATCCGCGTAAACGGTGTTTTGGAACCTATTATTATTGAACAAGCTGATCCTACTACATTCTATATTATTGCCGGTGAACGCCGAACAAGAGCTTCTATTATTGCAGGTGTTGAAAAAGTTCCTGTCCAGCTAAGAAAATATGATGAGTTCAAAAAACTGGAAGTTGCACTTATAGAAAACATTCAGCGTGCAGATTTGAACCCTATTGAAGAAGCCAAGGCTTATTATAATCTTATTCAGCTTGGTGACTTAAATCAGGATGAAGTTGCAAAGCGTGTGGGTAAAAATCGTTCTACAGTTGCAAATGCTATACGTCTTCTTAAACTTCCTGATGATATGCAGCAGGCACTTGTAACAGGTATTATCAGCGCAGGTCACGCACGGGCTCTCTTAAGCGTTAAAAATGATGCTGACCGCCGTGTTATTTTTGAAAAAATCAAGAATAATGGAGTTTCTGTTCGAGAAGCAGAATCAATGGCAGAAACCTATAACAATGGCGGACGCGCTGCAAAAAAAGTTGACGGTAAGAAAAAACCTTCAAAAAAAGATGCCGACATTGAACACTTTGAACAGCAAATTAAAAATGCATTCGGAATCAAAAATGTAAACCTTAAAGGTAACATGGAAAAAGGTATTCTTGAAATTGAATACACTAGCCGAGATGATTTGGATCGCATTTATAACGCAATTCTTGGTAACAGCCGGTAAAAATGAAGATTACAGTCCTTGGGTCAGGCACCAGTCACGGAATTCCTGTTATTGCCTGCGAATGCCCTGTTTGTAAATCAAAAAGCAAATTTGATAATAGACTTCGTTCTTCAATTCTTGTTCAGGATGAAGATGAAAATATTCTTGTTGATTGCGGACCTGAATTTCGCATCCAAGCCCTTCGCTGTAATTTAAAAAAACTGGATACTATTCTTCTTACTCACAGTCATGCTGATCATCTTCACGGAATAGACGACCTTAGGGTTTTTGCCTGCCTGAGTGCTTTCAAAAAAACAGAAGCTAAACCTCTTGAAGTTTATGGCAATACTGATACTTTAAAAGATTTTAAATACCGTTTTGCTTATCTTTTTATGCCGGTTCATCAGGGGGGCGGAAGAGCCATGGTTACCCTTAAGAATACAGCAAAAATCACTTCCACAAAACCTTTAATTAAAGGGAAAATTTTAATATACAAAGTACCTATGTATCATGGCACTTTGAAGACAAATGGTTACATCTTCAAAAAAGGAAATGTTGTTATCGCTTACCTTACCGACTGTAACCGTATTCCAAAATCC
The DNA here is from genome assembly GCA_021442965.1 of Treponema sp. The sequence continues at coordinate 13,527 of JABUUX010000065.1, read as the reverse complement.
TCAATTGAGTTTATAAAGTCCTTTGGAAATATTAATCACCTGATTATAGACGGCTTAAGAGAAAAACATCATTCTACACATTTTTCTTTTTCTGAAAGTCTTGAAATTGCAGACATAATTGCAGCAAAACACACATGGCTTACACACATCTGTCATGAAAAAAAGCATAAAGACATTCAAAAATGGATAGATTCACACATAACTAATTATCCAGCCCTATTAAAAATCATAAAAAAAGGCGGAACCGTTTGTCCCGCCTATGATGGTCTTATTTTGGAATAACAAACACCTTAATTCATCAAAAGGAATGCTTTGTAACATCCATAAATCTGAATAATATCTTCTTTTGATGTAATTTCCCACGGAGCGTGCATGCTTAAAACCGGAATTCCCGCATCCAGAACATTCATTCCATAGCGGGCAGCATGATAAGCAATTGTTCCACCGCCACCCTGATCAACTTTTCCAAGTTCTGCCATCTGATATTTTACTTCAGCCTTATCCATACAGGCTCTTAATCTGGCTATAAACTCAGGGTTTGAATCACTGGCTCCACTTTTTCCACGGCTTCCTGTATATTTTTGGAAAACAGCACCTCCTCCTAAAAACGAAGCATTTGCAGGGTCAAAAAGTTCTGCATTCATTGGATCAAAGGCAGAATTTACATCACTTGAAAGCATATTCGAATTTGAAAGACAGCGGCGAACAATAAGTTCAGAATAATTTTTTTCTCGCTTTGCAACAAGTTCTGAAACCATATTATCGAATAAGAAAGAAGCCATTCCGGTGGCCCCTACACTTCCAATTTCTTCCTTGTCTACACATAGACAGCATGTAGTTCTTTTCTTTGCTTTTACTTCAAGCATTGCCGCCAGGGATGTATATGCGCATGAGCGGTCATCCTGTCCGTAAGAAAGTATAAGAGATCTGTCCAATCCTAAATCACGGGCAGCTCCGGCAGGAACTATTTCAAGTTCTGCAGACTGAAAATCAGATTCTTCTATTCCGTATTTTTCTTTTAAGATTTTTAGAATTTCTTTTTTCCCTCGATTTTTTTCTTCCTTCTTTTCGGACTTTTCTGTGCTGTTTACTTTATCACACTTATCCTGCTTTGGTATTACAAATGAACCCATTATTACATCTAAATCTTCACCTTTTATAAAATCAGAAGCCGTCTTTTTCATCTGTTCCTGTGCAAGATGAGGAAGAATATCTGAAATACAAAACACAGGATCATCTGCCTCCTCACCAATTACAACATTAACAACTGTCCCATCAGTCTTACAAACTATACCATGAAGAGCTAAAGGAAGTGCTGTCCACTGATACTTTTTGATTCCACCATAATAATGTGTATTTAAATAAGTAATGTTATGTTTTTCATAAAGTGGATTCTGCTTGGCATCCAAACGAGGAGAATCAATATGAGCTCCCAGAATATTCATTCCTTTTTCAAGATCTTCACTTCCAATATTAAATAAAGCAACAGCTTTATTCATTTTTGTAATATAAACCTTATCACCAGCTTTTACTTTTTTTACCTTTTCAAGATTTTTGTATCCTGCGTTTTCAGCCTGTGTAATTATTTCTGAAACACATTCTCGTTCTGTTTTTGCACTGCTCAAAAAATTTTTGTAATTTTTTACAAGTTCTTCGTTTGTCATCATATCTCCCTTTAATTATTTTTTCAGACAGTTTCTCTTTTAATAAGAGAACAGTCTACCTCATATTCATCATTTTCTAATTTTTCACCATTTATTTTTTTTATTATCAGCTCAGCAGATTTCATACCAATTTCTACAAGAGGAATCTGAACCGTAGTAAGCTTTGGATAAGTATATTCTGAAAGTTCCTGATTATCAAATCCCGCAACACCTATATCCTTTCCAGGAATAATTCCGATTTCACGCAGGTAATCACATACACCACAAGCAATCAGGTCATTGGCACAAAATACTGAATCTACACCTTTTTTAATCAACTTTTTTGCAGAAATATATCCTGATTCCCTATCCCATTTTCCATCTTCTACAATTGATTCATCAATCTTGATTCCGTATTTCTCTAAAGCCCTACAGTAACCAGCATAACGCTTAATTGAATGAGTACTGTCAGGAACAGCCCTTATCATTCCTATTTTTTTCCAGCCTTTTGAAATCATAAACTCGGTAATTTCAAACGCAGCTTTTTCATCTCCTATTAAAACGGAAGGATATTCACGATTAGGGGAAATTGCATAGGCAGTAACGCACGGAACATTCATATCCTCAGGGAATTTTTTCATTTTTCTGGTATACCCTGCTACATAAATAATTCCATCTACTTTTATTGCCTGCATCTGGCGAACAGCATTATACACAGTCTGATTAAATTCATCACTTGCATCTGTAATACCTTTGCTATCATATATACCTTTAGAAAAAAGTCTTAAATTTTCTATGATACAACGGTAATTCTGACTTTCAAGATATGACATTATTCCTTCAACCAATTTTGGAGAACTGAACAAATTCATTTCTTCTATCAAAAGCCCAATAGTTTTTGTTTTCTGACTTCTTAAACTTGAAGCCATAAAATTCGGCTGGTACCCTGTTTCTTTTATTGCAGCGTTAACAATTTCCTTAGTTTTTTCTGAAACATTTGATTTTCCATTTATAACATTTGAAATTGTCGCAATTGAAACTCCGCATTTTACAGAAAGCTCTTTAAGAGTAATCATTTTTCCTCCAGCTTATAATAAAAATACTTATACACTTCAGCTTTTTATGACTTCAATGCTTGAATACGCTGAACCAAAGTTGGATGGGAATAATTCCACCAAACATAAATTGCAGGCGGAAACAGTTCACTCAAGTTTTCACTATTTAATTTAACTAAGCCTGATATTAGATTATCCGGAGTTCCACACAAATCTTTCGAAAATTTGTCAGCCTGATATTCATGTCGTCTTGATGATATATTGGATAATGGTGAAAGCAATTCACTCAAAGCTCCCCAAACAGTTGTCAACAATGTTATACCTATAAACTGAATCCATTTTAAACCTTCGTCCGGAACTTCAAATCCAAATGCTTCATAAAGAGATGGAATCTGAGAAAACTTAAAAAGAACAAAAATCCCCAATACTGTAAGTGGGAAAGTCAGAATTAAGTTTTTTAGAATATGCTTTAATTTAAAATGCCCAAGTTCATGTCCTAAAACTGCAACCAATTCATCTGGAGTCATTTGATTTATAAGAGTGTCATAAAGAACAACACGTTTAGTTTTTCCAAATCCAGAAAAGTACGCATTAGAATGACCACTTCGTTTTGAAGCATCCATTACAAACAATCCGTCATTTTTAAATCCTGTTTTTATTAGCAAAGCCTCTAGTTTATTGCGGAGTTCTCCTTCAGGAAGTGGTTCAAATTTATTGAATAAAGGAGCTATAAACTTTGGATAAATAATTTGGGCAAGAAGGATAAAGGCAATAAGAACAGCACTTACAATAATCCACCATGAGTTTTCAAAGAAAGTAAAAGCCACAGCCATAGCTGCACCTAAAAGCAAAAATATTATTAGCCCTACAAAAATAGATTTTATTTCATCAATAATCCAAAGTTTTAGTGTCATGTTTGAAAACCCAAATCTTTTTTCTATTGAAAATTCATTATATAGACTGAAAGGTATTGAAAGTATAGCTTCAGGAATACCTGAAATCACACTAAAAACTATATAACAGAAAAATAAGCTCCAAAATCCGCCAGGTTCTCCAGTAATCATACAAGTTACTTTAAAACACCAAGGATAAAATCCAAATATAATTAATGCCAATAGTAATAGAGTTTTACATATTGAAGATGGAATCCATGCCTTATATTTTGCGTTTTCATAAGAAGTAATCTTTGTTAATTTTTCTTCGGTAAATATTTGTTCTGTTCCAGCAACAGATTTCAAAACTTCAGGAATTTTTCCGCCATTTTTTTTACGTGCTCTAAAGTCCACAAACTCCATAAATTGATTTATTAAAAAAGTAAATACAGTACCCACAATAAAAATTAAAACAAAAGGATTTTTTAAATTAACAGAAATCATTTTTCTCCTACAGATTTTTTATTATAACATAAAAAGAACTTTAATTCATAAAAAAAGAGGATGTTTCCCTATAAAGAAACATCCTCTTTCAGTTATTCAGTAATTATCTGAACAAGACTATTCTGTGTCATCTACCTGTTCAAAATTCTGTTCCTCAGGCAGAGCCGCTGCCTGTTCAGCTTCCATTCTGCGTCGTTCAAGGATTTCATCCATCTGAACGTCCAGGTCAATATCAGAACCATCAAAAAGTTTAACATTTTTGTAATTTCTAATACCTGTACCTGCAGGAATCATATGACCGATAGCAACATTTTCCTTAATTCCGTGGAGCCCGTCTTCTGCACCCGCAATAGCGGCATTTGTAAGAACACGAGTTGTTTCCTGGAATGATGCAGCAGAAATAAATGAATCAACACCAAGAGAAGCCTTAGTAATACCCTGGAACATCGGACGACCAATAGAAGGCTGTGCTCCCTGAGCAATTACACGACGGTTTTCTTCATGGAATTTGTATTTATCTACCTGCTGACCAAAGATAAAGTTTGTATCACCAACTGACACAATTTCTACTTTGCGGAGCATCTGGCGGATAATGATACCAATATGTTTATCATTGATGTCTACACCCTGAGCACCATAAACTGCCTGAATCTCATCCATAAGGTAATTCTGAAGTGCATTTTCACCAAGAATTGCAAGAACGTCCTGAGGATTTGGAGATCCATTACAAAGTGCTTCACCTGCTTCTACGTGGTCACCATCACGAACAATCATACGGCGTGTCATTGGAACAAGATGTTCAAACACTTTACCGAATTCATCTTCTACAGTAACAATACGTTTACCTTTTGTTATTCCTTTGAATTTAACAAGACCTGAAATCTGAGCCAGTACACAAGGAATCTTTGGTTTACGTGCTTCAAAGAGTTCAGAAACGCGAGGAAGACCACCAGTAATATCCTGTGACTTCATAGCTTCTTTAGGCATCTTTGCAAGTGTAATACCTGCTGCAATCTTCTGTTTGTCTTCAACAGCAAGAACAGCTCCAGCAGGAAGATAATAACTACCCTGTTCGTTTCCGGCTTCATCTGTAATAAGAATACGAGGCTGTTTTACATCAAGGTGAAGATCAGAAATAGTCCTTTCTACAGCACCTGTATTTGGATCCATTTTTTCTGCAAGAGTTGAACCACTAATGATATCTTCAAAATGAACATAACCATCACTTTCAGCAATAATTGGTTCGTTATAAAGCTCAAATTCACCAATTGGCTTGCCTTTTTCAACTTTGTCGCCGGCTTTTACATAAATAGTAGAACCATTGGCGATGGAAATCTTCTGTTCCTTACTAACAAGATAAAGTTCCTTATCCTGAACAAGAATCTTTCCTGTAACAGTAGCATTTACTTCTTTTGCACCGTGTTTGATGATTGGTGTACCACGAAGTACACTCATTCCGTCTTCAACCAGAAGTGAATCACCCTTTTCAAGTTTAATCTGATCCAAAATACGGATTACAGTCATGCTACCCTTACGAGTAAAGAGCCAGTTACCATTCTTTAATACTACATGAGTTCCTGAAATGTCCTTCATAATAGCATTAAATTTAAGAATGATGTGATTATCTTCAGTTGTCATTTCGGCTGTACCTCCCGAGTGGAAAGTACGAAGTGTCAGCTGAGTACCAGGCTGTCCGATTGACTGGGCAGCAATAATTCCTACTGCTTCTCCAATTTCTACAATCTTATTGCGTGCCAGATTCTGACCGTAACATTTAATACAAAGTCCGTGTTTTGCTTCACAAGTAAGAACTGTTCGAAGTTTTACTTTCTCAACACCGGCAGCTTCAATTTTCTTTGCCAAATCCGGAGTAATATATTCATTTACTTCACAAATAAGTTCACCGGTAATTGGATGCACAACACGTTCAATTGTAAAGTGACCTTTAATGCGGTCTGCAAGATGTACTTTAATGTCATCACCATCTTTAATTGCAGCATAATCAATACCATTGATAGTTCCACAATCTTCTTCGTTGATAACAACATCCTGAGCAACATCAACCAAACGACGTGTCATGTAACCGGCATCAGCAGTTTTAAGAGCTGTATCTGACAAACCTTTGCGTGCAGCGTTAGTTGAAATAAAGTATTCAATAACAGAAAGACCTTCTTTAAAGTTTGCACGAATTGGAAGTTCAATAATATCTCCGTTAGGCTTAGTCATCAAACCACGCATAGCGGCAAGCTGAGAAATCTGACCGCGAGAACCACGGGCACCTGAAGTAGCCATCATATAGATAGTATTAAAGCCTTCTTTATCTTTAGCCAGGTTGTCCATCATGAGCTTTGTAAGTTCATCATTTGTACGAGACCAAATGTTACAAGATTTATTATATCTTTCGTCAGCTGTAATTCTACCTTTTGAGTATTGATTAACAATTTCTTCAACTTCTTTATTTGCCTTAGCAACCATTTCTGCTTTCTCTGGAGGAACAAGAATATCATCCATACAGAGTGTAGCACCATAGAATGTAGCATTTTTATAACCACAGGCTTTGATTGCATCAAGCATTTGAATTGTGAGCCATGGACCTTTTGAATGGTAAACATGTTCAATCATTGCTCTAAGCTGTTTATCACCCATCTGCTCATTTACGTAATCAACACCATCAGGCATTGCTTCGTTGAAAGCAAGGCGACCGGCAGTTGTTTCAATCAATTCTCCTTCTTTGAAGACATCTTTGTTTTTGAAAACGTCTGTTGCAAATGAAACTTTTGGAGCAGGAACTTTAATTTTTGCCTGCCATTCAATATTTCCACATTCAGCAGCCATACGAACTTCATCAACAGAAGAGAAACGCTTTCCAGTTCCTTTTGCATTCGGTTTTACAGAAGTCATGTAATAAATACCCAAAACCATGTCCTGAGAAGGGAATACAATTGACTTACCGTTAGCAGGATCCAGAAGGTTACGTGCAGAAAGGAGAAGTGTCCAACATTCCATCTGTGCTGCTTGAGTAAGAGGCACGTGGATAGCCATCTGGTCACCATCGAAGTCTGCGTTGAATGATTTACAGGCAAGAGGATGTAGTTTTAAAGCTTTTCCTTCTACCAAAACAGGCTCAAATGCCATAATACCAAGACGGTGCAAAGTAGGAGCACGGTTCAGCATAACAGGATGTTCACGAACAACTTCATCGAGAACTGCAAATACTTCAGGAGATTCGCTTTCAACGAGCATCTTTGCTTTTTTGATATTGAATACAACACCTTTTTCTACAAGTTTACGCTGAAGGAACGGCTTGAAAAGTTCCAAAGCCATTTTTGTAGGAAGTCCCATCTGCCACAGTTTCAATTCAGGACCAACAACAATTACAGAACGTCCCGAATAGTCAACACGTTTACCAAGAAGATTCAAACGGAAACGACCTGTTTTTCCTTTTAGAAGGTCAGAAATTGATTTAAGAGGTCTGTTTGAAGCACCTTTAACAACACGTTTGCGTTTTGAATTATCAAACAATGCATCAACTGCTTCCTGAAGCATACGTTTTTCGTTGCGGATAATAATGTCCGGAGCCGAAAGATCCTTCAGGCGACTAAGGCGGTTATTGCGGTTAATAACACGACGATACAAATCATTTAAATCTGATGTTGCAAAACGGCCACCGTCCAAAGTAACCATTGGACGAAGATCCGGCGGAATAACCGGTATTACGTCCAGAATCATCCAAGAAGCTTTATTTCCTGATTTTCTAAAGTTTTCTACGATACTGATACGTTTCAAAAGACGTGCATCACTCTTTGCTCCCTTTTCAACCATTTTTGCACGGAGTTCCAGGAAAAGAGCTTCCAAATCCAGACCATCCAAAAGAGTCTTTATTGCTTCTGCACCCATATCAGCATGGAATGCATTACCCCAGTGGTCATAGGCAGTCTGATATTCTTCTTCTGAAAGAAGCTGCATTTTTTTAAGATCAGTATCACCCGGATCAATAACAATATATTTTTCGTAATAGAGAACAGAACGGAGTTGAGCTACCTGAAGATCCAGAAGAAGTCCCATACGGCTTGGTACTGATTTATAGTACCAGATATGGCTTACAGGAGCTGCAAGTTCAATGTGACCTGTACGTTCACGGCGTACTTTAAAATGAGTAACTTCAACACCACAGCGGTCACAAATAACTCCCTTATAACGGATAGATTTGAATTTTCCACAGTAGCATTCCCATTCTTTTGTAGTACCGAAAATCTTTTCACAGAAAAGACCATCACGCTCCGGACGGAGTGTACGATAGTTAATAGTTTCCGGCTTCTTAACTTCACCATAAGACCATGCACGGATGGTATCTGGTGAAGCAAGTTTTATTTTCAGCTTATCGAAATCCTGAACATCACGCATTTACTTTCTCCTTTTCAAAACCTGAAGAACCTTTATCAATCAGTTCCTGATCACGTTCTGTCAAAGCAATCTGTTTTCCTTTGGCATCATAGATTGTAAAATCAAGAGCCAAACCACGAAGTTCCTGAACCAGAACATTAAATGATTCTGGAACCCCAACAGGAGATGAAGGATCACCTTTTACAATGGCTTCATAAATCTTTGAACGACCGTTCATATCATCAGACTTAATTGTCATCATTTCCTGCAGGGTATTTGCGGCACCGTAAGCTTCAAGAGCCCAAACTTCCATTTCACCAAGACGCTGTCCACCAAACTGAGCTTTACCTCCAAGTGGCTGCTGTGTAACAAGAGAATAAGGACCTGTAGCACGAGCGTGCATTTTGTCATCAACCAGGTGATGCAGTTTCATAAAGTAAATAACACCAACAAAGATTGGATTTACAAAAGGTTCACCAGTACGTCCGTCGTGAACAACCTGTTTACAACTTCTAGGAATACCCGCTTCTTCAAGTTTATCTGCAATCTGTTCCTGAGATGGAGACTGGAATACAGGAGATTCATAGAATTCATTCAGATATTTACCGGCAATTCCAAGTTCAGATTCCATAATCTGACCGATGTTCATTCGAGAAGGAACACCAAGAGGATTCAGACATACGTCGAGCGGTGTACCGTCTTCAAGGTATGGCATATCTTCAATTGGAAGAATACGTGCAACAACACCTTTGTTTCCGTGGCGACCGGCCATTTTATCACCTTCACAAAGTTTACGTTTGTTAGCGATAATAACTTTGATAACCTTTTCTACACCAGGAGAAAGGTGATCATCACCTTCCAGACGACTCATCTGCTGAACATCAATTACAACACCTTCAATTCCATGAGGTACTTTAAGTGAAGCATCACGAACATCTTTTGCTTTTTCACCAAAGATTGAGTTCAAAAGCTTAAATTCCGGAGTTGTTTCTGAATCCTGTTTTGGAGAAACTTTACCTACCAGAATATCTCCAGAGCGAACCTTTGCACCAATACGAATAATTCCGTCTGCATCCAAATTATCCAATGCTTTTTCAGAAGTATTAGGAATATCGCGAGTAATTCTTTCCGGTCCGAGTTTTGTTTCACGAACTTCAGTCTGGAATTCTTTGATATGAATTGACGTGTACATATCTTCACGAACAACACGCTGTGAAATAAGAACAGCGTCTTCGTAGTTGTAACCATTCCATGGAACGAATCCAACAAGGATATTTCTTCCCAAAGCAAGTTCTCCGTTAAATGTTGCAGGACCGTCAGCAAGGATGTCTCCTTTACGAACTTTCTGTCCTACTTCAACCGTAGGTCGCTGGTGGTTACAAGTATCACTGTTTGTTCTCTGATATTTAAGAAGAACATATTCATCAAGAATTCCGTCATCGGCTTTAGAAGGTTTAACCTTTATGTATTCACTTGATACATATGTAACAGTTCCATCATGCTTAGCTTTAATAAGAACACCTGAATCATAGGCTGACTTCTTTTCCATACCAGTTCCTACGTGAGGTGGCTCAGGGAACAAAAGTGGAACAGCCTGGCGCTGCATGTTACAACCCATCAATGCACGGTTAGCATCGTCATGTTCAAGGAATGGAATATGAGCTGCAGAGCAGGAAATTACCTGGCGAGGAGAAACGTCAATGTACTGAACATCTTTTACATTTCTCTGAGTATAGTTTCCATGATCTCGAACAGAAATCATATCTGTAGGGAAAGAACCATCAGCCTTAATACCTGGAACAACCTGTCCGATAAGACATTTATCTTCATCCATAGCAGAAAGGTATTCAACTTTATCAGTTGCCTTTCCGTTTTCTACTTTTCGGAACGGAGCTTCAAGGAATCCGTAATCATTAATTTTGGCATACATAGCCATTGAAACAATCAAACCAATGTTTGGACCTTCAGGAGTTTCAATAGGACACATGCGTCCATAATGCGAATAGTGTACGTCACGAACTTCAAATCCAGCGCGATCACGAGAAAGACCACCAGGACCGAGAGCGTTCAAACGGCGTTTATGTGTAAGTTCAGCAAGAGGATTAACCTGATCCATGAACTGTGAAAGCTGAGATGAACCAAAGAATTCACGAATTGAAGCAACGATTGGTTTAATTGAAATTAAATCCTGAGGCTTCATTGTGTCTGTTTCTTTAAGCCCCATGCGTTCTTTTGCAATGCGCTCCATACGACTAAAAGCAGTTTTCATCTGATTAGTCATAAGCTCGCCGACAGAACGAATACGACGGTTGCCAAGATGATCGATATCATCTGTCATTTCATCGCCAATGTATACTTTAATAAGAGTTTTCATCGTATTAATGATGTCATCTTTTATCAAAGTTTCTGATTTTTCATCTTCTGAATAGTCAAATTTTTTATTCAGCTTGTAGCGTCCAACACGACCAAGATCATAGCGACGGTCAGAGAAGAACATAGAATTCAAATCTTTTTCGGCAGCATCAACAGTCATCGGTTCTCCAGGCTGGAGAACTGCATAAACTGCAGTAAGAGCGTCTTCTTTTGTAGGCTCACAGTCTATGGAACCTTCTTTTACAAACTTGATTTCTTCACGATCAAAACAATTGATAATCATCTGTGAATCAAGTGAAAGATTCTTTTCCTCTTTTGAACCTGGTACAGATCTTGTATCAAATTTTATTACAGTAATTTTTGTAATCTTATTTGCAACAAGATCATCTATATCATGTGGATGAAGTCTTGTACCTGCATTGAAAAGGCGTTTTTCTTCACCATTTTCATCTTTGATGAATACAGCATCTGCCAATACACGGTCAACAAGTGCATCTCGTGATTTCTGAGTATCTTTTACATCTGTTTCTTCTACCTGGTAGAAACAACGGATGATTTCTTCACGTGTTGAATATCCAAGAGCACGGAGGAAAATAGTACCAAGGATTTTCTTTTTGCGGTCAATCTTTGCAAAAATAAGTTCCTTCTTCTGGTCAATTTCAAATTCAAGCCACGATCCACGATACGGAATAATTCTTGAAGAATATACACCCTTGTCGTGACAGAAAATTACACCAGGTGAACGGTGAATCTGAGAAACAACAACACGTTCAGCACCATTAATAACAAAGGTTCCTCTGTCTGTCATAAGAGGAATATCACCCATGTAAATGTCTTTCTGAAGGATTGCTCCGGTTTCTTTGAAATTTAGATTGATACGAGCCTTAAGAGGCACAGTATAAGACTGTCCTTTCTGTTTGCATTCAAGTTCTGAATATTTAAGATTTGGCCAGTCAAGCTCATAGAATTCATATTCCAGAGACATATCGCCGTTAGGACTTTCAATAGGGAACGTAGATGTAAATGCATCCTGAAGTCCCTGATTTAATAATTCTTCACCTTTAGCCAGTTTATCTGTCTGAAGGAAACTTTCATATGACGATGTCTGGATAGAAATAAGATCTGGTACATCCATAAAGTTCTGAATGTCTTTACCGATGTACTGACGGTTGATTGTTCGAGTTTTTGCGAACATCAGCTACTCCTATAAAGAGGGGGCCGTCATGACAACAGCTACACGAGGAAACTCCTCACAGCACTGAAATCAAGCAGCACGGACTTTTTAGGGCTGTCCTTGCCCTATAACAACTTTCTGAAAAAATTCCAAAAAGCCATTTTAAACGCACAAATGGACTGTCCGTTCAGACAGTCCATTTTTTATAAAAAGTTTAAGCTATAAGCTTATTTTTTAGAAGCTTTACCACCGGCTTCTTCAACTTTCTTAACGATTTCATCAGCATCAGCTTTGCTAACACCTTCTTTGAGGGCTTTTGGAGCACCTTCAACGAGAGCTTTAGCTTCACCAAGTCCGAGTCCTGTAATTTCACGAACAGCTTTGATAACAGCGATTTTTTTAGCTGCATCGAAAGATTCAAGAGTTACAGTGAATTCTGTCTGTTCTTCAGCTGCTGCTGCTGGACCTGCTGCAGGACCTGCTGCTACTGCTACAGCTGCTGTAACACCAAATTTTTCTTCCATTGCTTTTACGAGTTCTGAAACTTCAAGAACTGACATAGATGCGATTGCGTCTAAGATTTCTTCTTTTGTTGCTGCCATATTGTCTTCTCCTAATTATGGTTTTAACCTTATATTTTCCGTTTCCGGCGTTGTATTAAATCAACCGATTCTTAACAACCTTTTAACAGGGACAGTCGACAGCTATGAAGCCTGACCCTGCAATTTTGTAACAATGTTACATTACAACTTATTTGCCTTCTGCTTCCAGTTTGTCTGCATAGGCTTTGATTGTTGCAGCCAGCTGACGAACAGGACCGTTCATTGCAGACATAAGCATAGCGTAAAGCTGTTTCTTTCCAGGAACCTTTGAGTAAGCAGTGATTTTTTCAAGGTCATAATTTTCCTTTTCAATATTTCCACCTTTTACTACCAGGTTTGGAGTATCTTTTGCAAAATCAAAAAGAACTTTTGCAACTTCGTTAGAATCTTCCTTTGTCATAGCAATTACTGTAGGACCAGAAAGATAATCTGCAACATTTTCCACTTTTAATTCATCAAAAGCGATTTTTGCAAAGTTATTTTTGAATACGTGAAGTTCAGCATTTTTTTCGCGAAGTTTATCACGAAGTGCTGTAATCTGTTCTACTGTAAGACCACGGTATTCAGCGAAAATGAAATCATTGAATTCGCTAAGTGTATTTTTTGCATTAGCAATTGCTTCTGTCTTAGCAGGCTGAATTTTCTTTGCTCTGATTGCCATAATTACTCACCTTCCTTAACATTGATTGCAACACCAGGTCCCATTGAAGAACATACAGTTACAGACTTAACATAATCAGCAGGAGCAGTAGCAGGCTTCTTGCGTTTAATTTCCGCAACAAGTGCATCTACGTTTTCTACGATTTTAGCAGTATCCATTGAACATTTACCTACGGCAATGTGAACAATACCTGTTTTATCAGCACGATATTCTGTACGACCCTTTTTAAGTTCTGCTACAGCCTGTGCAACGTTTGGAGT
>JABUUX010000049.1 GCA_021442965.1 Treponema sp. | reverse complement strand
AGTTTTTTTGCCAAATAAGTTGCTTCATCTTCAGATATTTTAATAGAACTCCAAAACAAAGCCCCTTCTGGAAGATCATATTTCAAATCATTATTTCTATTTGAATTTTTTAATTTTTGTAATTCTTTTTTATAGTTATTTGGAATTTCAATTAAACCTGTTTCTTTAAAATGAACAAAATCTAAAGTCGTAAACTCTATACATTTCTCATTTGACTCAGGTTCTTCTTCACCGTCACCACCTTTTCGTAAAGCAAAAATTTTATATCCATTTTTTGCTTTATATAAACATGGATACATAATAGTTTTTGGATTTATAGAACCATCTTCATTCTCTGTTCCTTTTGCAAATAATACTCCACTGTTATGATTAAGCGGAATTAATCCTGTTTTAGTTTCCAAGGCAAGATGCATGCTGAATGCTAATCTAGGGTCATAGTAAACATTATCAATTGGTTTTCTGGTATAAGCCCAAAGTTTCATAAAATCTCCATAAATATTAAAACGTTTTATTTCTAAACTAAAACGTAAATCATTTTAATTACATTTTCAATAAAAATTGTCTAAGGAATTATCTTTATTTTATATAAATTTTTGCATTCACTTTTTTTTCATAATGTTATATATATATTTCAATTCAATTATTATTTGGTGGTAAAGTTTTATGTCAGCACTAAAAAAAATTAATCTATTAATGTTTCTATTTATTTTTTCTTCATTTTATATTTTTTCAAAAGAATACCCAGATAATACTTACACAGATATTCCAAAAGATGGATACCAATATACAGAAAATGGAGGGAAAGTAATTCGATATATATATGAAGTAAAAAGCCCAAGACTTCAAGAAAATAAAACTTACAAAAAAAGTGCCCTTGTTTACCTGCCATACGGTTTTGATGAAAATTCAGATGAAGATAAATATAGTGTTCTTTATCTTATGCATGGCGGGAGTCAGTCTTCAGAATGGTATTTTAATGGAGAATTTTCCGGATCAATTCTAAAAAGCATGCTGGATAGAATGACAGAAACAGGAAAAATTAAAAATCTGATTATCTGTGCTCCAACATTCAATACGCCATATAGTTCAGGTGGAATGGGAAATTCTGCAACATTTTATAAAGAACTGAAAAATGAACTTATGCCAATATTTGAAGAAAAATACCATATTATAAAAGACCGTGAACATAGAGCATTTGGAGGATTTTCAATGGGAGCTATGGTTACATGGACTGTTTTTGAACATTGTTTGGATGACTTTTCTTTTTTTATTCCAGTTAGTGGCGATAGTTGGGCTTTAGGGGGAAACCAGAACGGAATTATGTCTGAAGCAACCGCAAAACACCTTGAAAGAATGGTTGTTTCACAAAATAAAACAAAAGATGATTTTAAAATATATGCAGGCTGCGGGGAACATGAAATTGCAACACCAAATATGGTACCACAAATTGAAGCTATGAAGAATGAAGCTGCACAAACATTTATATACACTGAAAATTTTAATAATGGAAATCTTTATTTTATTTTGTGTAAAGGAAGTGGACATGATCAAATAACTGTACTAAGAACTCTTTACAACGCCCTTCCTAAATTCTGTTCTGAATGATTATTTTCTCTATTTTCTCCACTTTTTTCTTTCATTATTTAAACTACTATGTTAAAATAACAGTATGAACTTAAAACATTTTTCACTTAGATGGCAGTTTATTTCCATATTTGGTATTTTCACAATGATTTCATGTCTTGTTCTTACTAACAGGTCAATCATTTTTTTAAGAAAAACCGGTTCAGAACTTGCTAATATTACAGGTCAGTCCGCTATCCGTGAAGCAATCAAAGTAATAGATACTGATAAATACAAAGACCTACTAAATTCAATGTCAGACGAACACCCTTATTATGATGAACTAAGACTGAAATTTCAGGAAATAAAGGAAAACACCGGCTGTTTATATATTTACACAATGCAGCCAAATAATCTTACAGATGCTGTTTATATTGTAGATGGAAGTGAAGATTTGAATTCTGATGATTTTTCAGCTCTCGGAGAAATTGAAGATATAAGCTATTTTGGTGAACTGGCACTTAAAGCGTGTAACGGAAATGAAATTATTCACGGTGGTGTAGAACTTGATGAAAAATATGGATACATGGTCAGTTCATATTGGGGCATAAAAGATAAAAATGGAAAAAGTCTTGGTTTCTTAGGTGTTGATATTGATATGACAGAGTTTGAAACTACAATGAGATCAAATACCTATACAATGAGCACTATTGGTTTTCTTTTCATGATTATTGGTGTCCTTTTAGTTTCATTTGTTGCTTCAATCATATTTGGGAAAGTAAAAAAAATAACGCGTGCTATGGAAAATCTATCACAAGGAGATGCAGATCTTACTTTCCGAATTCACGAAAATGGTGGAAAAGAACTTTACAAACTTTCAAACAGCTGCAATAAAGTTATTGAAAAAATGGATTCCTTGGTAAAAAGTCTTCAGGAAGAAAGCTCTATTCTTGAAGAATCAGGAAAAGAAGTCCATGTTCAAATGACAGGACATGTAAGTCAGATTACAAATGCTGTAGCGTCTGTACAAAATATCTCTGTAAAAAT
The DNA here is from genome assembly GCA_021442965.1 of Treponema sp. The sequence continues at coordinate 21,269 of JABUUX010000049.1, read as the reverse complement.
ATCAGAACAGTCAAAGCAGATAGAAGCTATTAATAAAGAAATATCAAATGTAGAAAATGAAATTCAAAGCCTTGATGCCCAACTGATAAATCAATCAAGTGCAATTCAAGACTCTTCGGCTGCAGTAGATGAAATTTCAACTCAAATAGTTGTAATGAATAAAAACATTGAAAAAGTAGTAAATGAATACAGTTCACTTGTAAACGAATCAAATGAAGGAAGAAAACTTCAGGATACAGTCAGTGAACAGATTGAAGCCATTGCTGAACAGAGTCAGGATTTAACTGCAGCCAATGAAGCCATTGCAGCAATAGCTGAACAGACAAACCTGCTTGCTATGAATGCAGCAATTGAAGCAGCTCATGCAGGTGAAGCGGGAAAAGGCTTTAGTGTTGTTGCTGATGAAATTAGAAAACTCTCGGAAACATCAAGTGACCAGTCAAACCAGATTAAACAGCTTCTCGAAAATATATCTAAAGCAATAACAGGAATTGTTCAATCATCTGTCAAATCTTCTCAATCCTTTGACAATGTTGGTTCAAAAATTAATGAACTTAATAATTTGATTATTCAAGTTAAAGATGGAATGTCTGAACAAACTGTAGGAATGGATAATATCTTAAATACAATGCATACATTAAGCGAAACAACATATGATATTACAAAAGCCTCGGAATCAATGAAAAATGCAAGTTCGAATGTTGTATTGAATTCTGAAGAACTTAAAAATATAGCAGATGAAACAATGAATGAGTCAAATTCTGTTTCTGAAGAAATGATAATTATTGCAAGAAAAACAGAAGAAGCTTTAACGGTTACTGAAAGAAACCTTGAAGCGACCAGAAAAGTTTCAGATATGATTAACGGCTTCAAAGTTTAACCAAAAAATCCTTTTCTTTTTTTGGGCTGTCCGAATATTTATGCGGGCAGCTTTTTTTTATAATAATTTACTCAACTTTTCACGAATAAATTCAGATTTTTCTTTAAGCCCGATTGCACCAAGTTTTATAAAAATAAAATTAGGGGTTGCTGAATTGAGCCTTACATTTTTAGGATTCTCAGAAATTAGTTTTAAAATTTTATCAACTGATATATCAGAAACACGTCCAAACTCTACTGCAATTTCACCATGTCGTTCTTTTATTGAAGCAATCTTTAACTGACGGCATATAATTCGTATTTCAGCCAATGCCAGAAGACTTGAGACTTCTTCAGGAATTGGACCAAAACGATCATCAAGCTCAGAAAGAACAGCTTCGAATTCTTTGTTTGTTTGAACAGAAGCAATCTTTTTGTAAATTTCCATCTTTACTTGTGGAACAGTTACATATGAATCAGGAATAAAACCTGTATATTCCATTTCCATCAAAACTTCATCTACAGATTCATCAAATTCTTTTTGAGCTGTCAATTTATTTACAGCATCATTTAAAAGTCTCATGTATAAATCAAAACCAACCGCGTATACTTCTCCACTCTGATCTCGTCCTAAAAGATTACCAGCCCCACGAATTTCCATATCTTTCATTGCAATTTTAAAGCCTGAGCCTAATTCTGTAAAATCACTAATAACTTGAAGTCGTTTCATAGCAACTTCAGAAAGTGCTTTATTTTCCGGGTATAAAAGATAAGCATAGGCTTTCCTATCACTTCGTCCTACACGACCTCTAAGCTGATATAACTGACTTACACCATACATATCAGCTCTGTCAATTATAATAGTATTAACATTAGGAATATCAATTCCATTTTCAATAATTGTTGTTGCTATAAGAACATGAAAAGCTCCCATTTTAAAACGATGAAAAATATCATCAAGCTCTTCGCTGGACATTTGACCATGAGCAACATCAATCAAACATTCTGGTACAATCTGTTCAAGTTTATGTCTCACATCTTGTAAGGATTCAACTCTATTATGAAGATAAAAAATTTGCCCCCCTCTTTCCATTTCACGTCTAATTGCAAGAGCAACTTTATCTTCAGAATACCCGTCAACAACAGTTTCTATAGGTTGTCTGTTATGAGGAGGTGTAGTCAAAAGACTCATATCTCGTATTTTTAAAAGACTCATGTGAAGTGTTCGAGGAATTGGAGTTGCTGACATTGTAAGACAATCAACATTTGTTTTTACTTCCTTAAGACGTTCTTTATCCTTTACTCCAAACCTCTGTTCTTCATCAATAATCATTAAACCCAAATTTTTAAATTTAACATCTTTTTGAATAATTCTGTGTGTTCCAATAAGTATATCAACACCGCCAAGTGAAAGATTTAAAAGAGTTTTTTTCTGTTCTTGAGGACTAACAAAGCGGCTCATATGAGCAATCTTCACAGGGAAGTTTTTAAACCGCTCTATGCAAGTTTCATAATGCTGCTCTGCCAGAATTGTAGTTGGTACCAGAAAAGCAACCTGCTTTCCCGCCATAACAGCCTTAAAAGCTGCACGCATTGCTATTTCAGTTTTCCCATACCCTACATCCCCACAAACGAGCCTGTCCATTGGAAGAGGACGTTCCATATCCTGCTTAATTTCTTCGGTAACAGTTATCTGATCAGGAGTGTCTTCATACGGAAACGCAGCCTCAAAAGCAGCCTGCCATTCACTTTCATGCGGAAAAGCAAAACCTACAGAAGCCTGTCGTCTGGAATATAAAGCTATTAGTTTTTCAGCAAGTTCTTCAACTGCCTGCTTAACTCGATTTTTACGGTTTTCCCAAGACTTACTTCCAATACGGTCAAGACGAGGTTTATCGCCTTCATTACCAATATAGCGCTGAACAAGATTAACCTGTTCTATTGGTACAAAAGCAAATTCTTCATCCGCATACTCAAGTTTAATATAATCTCTTTCATTTCCCATTGATTTTACTCGTTCAATGCCATGAAAAAGTCCTATTCCCCAGTTTACATGTACTACATAATCACCGGGAGTTAATTCAACAAAAGTATCAATAGCCTTACTTTTTGCTTTTACTCCGGATTTAGAAGGAACATATTTTCTGCGTCCAAAAATTTCATTTTCCTGCACAACCAGAAGTTTTATTTCAGGAATTGAAAAACCAGCCGTTATTCGTTCAGGAATAATTTTTACTTTAAGCTGATCTTTATTATCTTTATCAGAAAAATCTTTTAAAATTTCATGAAGTCTTAAAGCCTGATTTTCATTATCACCGTATACAAAAATATTCCATCCATCTTCATATAATTTTGAAAACTCTTCTTTTAAATAATTTATATTACCAAAAAAACTGCGTCCGGGATTACATTCCAGAAACACACGTGTATTTTTTATTATACTATGTTCACTTTTATCTACATCTTCAGAACTATTCTGTTTTATCAGTGTTCTAAACTGTATACTTTTTTGAACTCTAGATACTGTTGCATTAAAATCATTTAAAATCATATCTGGAGGAAGAACAGGAAATTCATTTCTAACCTTTCTGTACATTGCTGTATATTCACGTTCAATTGTAAGACAAGCATTGAGCATTCTGTCATAATCAGTAAATAAAACAAAAGATGACGGATCGATATAATCAATTATTGAATAATCCCTATCCCATAAAAGGTTGTAAAAACTATCTTCGCCTTCTGATTGCCCGTAAAGTTCCAGTTCAGTAAGAATTCTATTTTTTTCTTCCACTGCTTTTTCACTAAAAGAGAGATGTATTTTTATATCGGATTTCTCAAGACTAAGACAGTCTTCTGAACCTATCGCGTTTCTTTCATAATCGTCAAGTTTCTGACGTACAACCTCTATCAATTCTTCTGACCAAATCACTTCCTTCATAGGATAAATTAAAACAGAGTTGTACTTTTTGTTTTCATTCACTGTAATCTGTGCATCAGTTTCAAATTGCTTTATTGCCTCTATTTTGTCAAAATCAAAAATTATGCGAAAAGGATATTCTTCTGAGGGAAGAAAAATATCAAGAACTTCCCCTCTTAAACTAAATTCTCCTTTTATCATTACTCGAGGAACTCTGGTATAACCTATTTCATTCAAACGCTCTGCAATTTTAACTGTATCTAAAGAATCTCCAACAGAAAGTTCAAATGAATTGCTCCTAATATATTCAGGTGGAACAAGATGGGACATAAATACATTTTGTGTCATAATGAAGATTCTTGAAGTTTCTTTAAAATTTAAATTTTCTTTTTTTCTTATAAGTTTTGAAAGAACACCAACCCTTTCCCCAAAAACTGCCGCTCCTTTTCCAGGAGATCTATAAGGCATTGTTCCAAAACTTTTTAGCAAAAACACTTCTGCCTTAGGAAAAACTGATGAAAGGTCATTTTTTAATTCATCAGCTTCTCTTTCTGTAGGTGTTATTATAATCATGTCAGATGAAAAAACTTTTACAGTATCTGAAACAGAAAGTTTTCTTGAATTATTATATTGAGCTGCCTGCAGAACCCTTACATGAGAAGATTTAGAAATTTCAGAAATAATAAAACTTATAAGGGAGCCGCAGACACCTTCAAACTGAACCGGAAAATCAATATCTCCAAATAAAGAAGCTACAGATGATTTTAATTCCGGCCATTTATTCAATATTTCATTAATTGAAGATGATGATAATGATTTCATAAAAATATTCCGATATAATAATAAGTAGAAAATTTAAAGGAGTAAGCTGTGAAACTTATCCAAAGATTCTTAAAAATTATAGCAATAATTCTTTTATTAGGACAGTCTGCTTTTGCAGAAGGAAAACCTGTTCAGGATTATTCAAAAGCTTCTGTTTCTATAAAATATTACGACAGAACTGTTTATTACCCAAATGAAAAAGACACTAATCCAATAAATATTCATATAACAATTAAAAACACAGGAAATGAAACACTTCGTTTCAAGCTTGCAGATGACAGAGCATTCAGCAATGATTTTATTGTATATACTGCAAGAAACAACCGACTCTCACAAACAGAAGAATTAATTCAAAAAAGAACTACAAATACGACTGTATATTTTAGAGAAATATCCTTGGAAAAAGGAGAAGAATATTCGTTTGTAGAAAACGTAAAAGATTACATTAATATTTCAGAAGCTTCAGTTTATTATGTAGAGCTTAGTTTTTATCCGGAACTTTATAAATCTAAATATCTTTCACTTGAATCAAACAGACTTACTTTGGAAGTTCACCCATCTCCATCTGCTGGAGCAAATAATTTAATTCCTGTAAAAAACAAAACCCAGGAGATTTTACAACCAATGGAACTTAGTCCAGATAAAGTTGTAGAACAGACTATTATTGCACGTCAAAAATCTCTTTGGAATCAGTACTTTCTGTACATGGATATTCCAGCAATGCTTCAAAGAAATCCTTCCCTAAAAAGAAAATACAATACAGTTTCCGCAGATGAAAGAAACAAAATGGAAGATTCTTACAAGAATGATTTAATGGCATCCAGGATTGACAATGACATAATTGCAATTCCAGAAAAATTTCAGATTGAGAAAACAAGTTACACTCCTACAGAAGGAACAGTAACCGTAATTGAATGGTTTAAATATACAAACTATTATGAGAAAAAAAGCTATACATATAAAGTTCGCCAGCGGGAAGGAATCTGGCAGATTTATGATTATGTTGTAGTAAATCTGGGAACCGAATAATGAAAGCAATAATCATTTCTGATGAATCAGAAACAATTGATAAAATTAATACCTGTCTCATAAAAAATGGATTTGATACGATAATTTATCGTTGGCTTTTAAAAGCTCTTGATAACATAGAAGAAATAAGACCTGACCTTGTTGTTGTAAGCACAAGTGAATATCCACGGCATTGGAAAACATTAACTCAGTTTATTACTTCAGGAATTGGTGGAGATAAAACTTCAGTAATTCTTTATACACAAAACTCACTTTCAGATGAAGATAAACTAAAGGCTGAAACTCTTGGAGTAAAAGGATATTTTGAAAACACTTTTGAAGATGGATTAAATAATTTAGAACTAATTTTAAATGAAGTTTTCAACTTAACACAAGATAAAGAAAATGAAAATACAAACAAAAATAAAACTGAATCAGTAATTCAAGAAATTAAAGAAGATAAAATAAAAACCGAAGAAGAAATTACAGAAACATCATCTCCTCTTGAACTGGATTTTCCAGTTTTTGAATCTTCTTTAAAACCAGAAAAAAATGAATCTGAAATTGAAGAAGACTTTTGTATTCCTACAGTCTCTAATATCCTTGAGTCAGATATTTCTAATGAAGTTTCAGAAAATAAAAATGAAACCTCAGAATCTTATCCAGAAGAATCTGAGTCCCCTCAAGTTATTTTTGATTCTGATTCTGCAACATTATTATTTATTCATCCTGTATCAGGAAAAATTATAACAGGAGCTGTTCTTTCTTATTCAAACAAAAGAGCAACTTTTAAGCCTGAAAGTTTTATATCATTAGAAAGCTTTAAAGAAGGAATGAAAATTTCAATACTTACATTTGAACTTGATTCAAACGTAAAAAATTATAAAGCAGTAATAGAAAAAATAAATTCAAATCTAATTATTTATCTTGAAGAAGAAATTAATGACTAAAGAAAAACTTCACAAAGCAAAATTTTATTGTGAAAACTGCGGATATGAAGTTCCTCAAAATGCAAAGTTTTGTTCAAAATGTGGAAAATTTTTCACATTTGTTCGCTGTCCAAGTTGTCAATATACAAGTGAATCTAGAAAATTCACTAATGGGTGTCCTAAATGTGGTTATGCTGTAAAACCATATGGAGGTATTTTTGACGCAGGACACAATCATTCAAAAAAATCGGCAATATCTCATGTTTCAACTCGAGCATCATTTTCTCCATTTAGTTCTTCAAAAAGCAAATCTGATTCAAATGTACCATTTTGGTTTCTCATTGTAGCAGTTGTAGTTCTTATAGCTGTTATTTTACTTTTTTACAGTTGTATTTAATTTTCATTACTTTTCAAAACAATCTAACAGTACAAATACATTTCCCTTTGACTAAATTATTCTGTTATGATATATTAATTTCATTGTTGCCCGGATGGTGGAATTGGTAGACACGCTAGGTTCAGGTCCTAGTGATAGTAATATCATAGGAGTTCAAGTCTCCTTTCGGGTATATTAGGCTTCCTTTTGGGAAGTCTTTTTTATTTTAATTCAATTTCTATTTTTTTGTTGCTAATTGGATTCATAAACTCAATTTTATAAGCTGTAAATTGAATTTCACCAGACAAATCATTTTTATTTCCGTAAACAGGATCATTAATTATAGGAAAACCAATCCAAGCTAAATGACATCTAACTTGATGCCTATAACCTTTTTTTAAACAACAATGAACAGTGCATATATTCTCATTTTTTTCTACGACTTTTATTTGAGTGGAATATTCAACTGGATTTTTAACTTTATTAAGAACACCATTCCCAGAATCTTTAGTAACAGGTCTGACTTCTTTTCTTCCTTCTCCATAAGGTCTAAAAAAAGATACTATGTCAAATTCTAAGCTATTTGTATTTACATTAATCGGAGGATAACCTGATTTAGTACATACATTGTCATTACAAATATAACAATGAGCTTTATAAAATTTAATAAAGCGCCCATTATTTTGTTCATTTATTAAATAATCATAGGCAAACTGTGTTGCAGCAATAACCATAAGGCCGTCTGTTACTGTATCCAATCTGTGTAAAAGGCCTTTTTCAATTTCCTTTTTACCTTTTACATTATTTAATTCAGGAAATAGTTCCAACGCTTGAGATAAAGCATTTTCTTTATCTCCCATATTAATTGGAGCAGACGGAAGATTATGGGGTTTATAAATTACAAGATATGGAAAATCAGAACTTGGACATTTTATTATTTTAATTGAATGCATTTCTATTTACCGGTAAAGTTTTTTCAATTTTATTACAACACTTTTAAATCTATCAGGGGTCTTAGTTCTAAATGTATTAAAGTTTTTATGACCCGGAAGCCTGATTTTCATTTTATATGAATGAAGCATAAGTGTTGCATCTGGAAATTTTTTATCTTGAGTATTATATATTACATCTCCTAAGATAGGACAATTTAAATATTTCATATGAACTCGAATCTGATGAGTCCTTCCCGTTTTTATTCTTACTCTTACTAAAGAATAATTTCCATAAGTTTTTAAACAATGATAAATTGTAACTGCCCTTTTACCTTCTGTAGTTCCTGTTACAGCCTTAAATTTTTTTCTATTTTTAGGATCTCGAATTATTTGTGTTTCAATTCTATCTGCAGTTTTAGGAAGTTTCCCACATACTATTAAAATATATTCTTTTTGAACAAATCTGGAATTAAATTGATTATGGAGCCATTCTTCACTTTTTGAATTTTTAGCAGTAATTATTAAACCAGAAGTATCTTTATCCAAACGATGAACAATTCCAGGTCGTCGATTTTCTAAAATATCTTGTTGTCTGCCCTCTTTAATTTGACAAATACTATCCCTTTTCCAATGATATAATAATGCATTAACTAATGTTCCGTTCCAATTTCCACAAGCAGGATGAGTTACCATTCCTTGTTCTTTATTAATTACTGTAACATTTTCATCTTCATAAACAATATCAAGTGAAATATTTTCAGGATCTATATTGTCGGGAATATTGTCTTCCCATTGAATATCAATTACATCACCTTTCTTAACTTTTTGTGAAAGCTTTGCTTTTTTTCCGTTTATAAAAATTTCATTAACACCTGATTTTAATTTAGATCGATTTAAACCATCAGGAATTGAAGCAACATATTTATCAAGACGTTCAGAAAGAGAATAATCTGATGGAACATTATATTTAAAATAAGGCATCAGTTCTCCACTTCTTCAATATTTTCAATTACTTCAACATCATCAAACTTATCAACTTCAACTTCAATAATTTCTGAATCAGTCGGTTTTAAATGCTCAATATGAATTGCATCAGGATCTTCAGAAACCGGTATTATTACAATTTCAGAAGGCAAAGATTGTTTTTGTTTTTTATTTTTACTGTTTCGATCTATTAGTCTGAATATAAAATCCGTAAGTCCAATCCCAACGCTTATACCAAGCGATGTAAAAACTAATCCCATTTGTTCTTCAGATGTGAACTGAGAATTTCCCGGGAAAGGAGTTGGGGCTTTATCAGAAGGGAAACCATTTTGCATCCACCTTACACCTGAATAAACAAGAGTAGCATCCATCATAACAAACGGCATAGAACCAAGACTTACAATTTCAAATCGTCTTATATCTTGTAATACCAAAGGAATTTCTTCCTTATCATATGGTTTTGGAGTGGTATCAGTCGTTTCTGAGAAAAGAATTGGAGAAAAAATAATAAAGAAAATAAAAATAGAAAGTTTTTTCATATATACTGCCTTTCTCCAAAAATTGCTGTACCTATTCTAACTATTGTTGAACCATGTTTAATTGCAAGTTCAAAATCACCAGACATACCCATGGAAAGTTCATCAAGAGAAAACATACTGTATTTGTTTTTTAATCTCTGGCTAACAGAGTTTAATTCAGAAAAAGATTTTTCAATCAGACTTTTATTATCTGTTAATGGAGCCATAGTCATAAAACCTTTTGGAATAACATGAGGAGCATTTCCACATTGAATATAATTCAAAGCCATATCAATTTCTTCTTCAGAAAGAAAACCTGTTTTTGAATCCTCTCCATTATGTAATTCTAAAAGTATTTCTATATTTTTTCCTAATTTGTTACACTCTTTTTCTATTTCAAAAATAAGTTCAACACTATCAACAGAATCAATTGATGAAGCACAAAGAACAGCCTTCTTAACTTTATTTTTTTGAAGATGACCTATTATATGCATTTGAACTTCAGGATTAGTAAGATAAATTTTATTAAATTTTTCAAATGCTTCCTGCACTCTATTTTCACCAAAAAGAATCTGATTACAATTAATAGCATCAATAACATCAACATAGGGATGAAATTTACTGACAGCCATAAGTTTTACAGAACCCGGCGTACGCCCATATTTATTTTCATAAAAACATATTTGCTGTTTAATTTTTTCAAGATTATTCTGTATTATCATTTGATACCTTCCAAAACATCAGAAAGTAAAAGCATTTCTTCCAAAGTTAAAACTTCAGCTCTTTTCATAGGATCAATATTTGCTTTATATAATGCATCAAGGGCTTTTTCACTGTTAGACAAAAATTGTGAAAGATTGTTTCTTACAGTTTTTCGTCTGGATGAAAATAAAGATCTTTGCATTCTAATAAATAAAGAAGGATTTTTACATAAAGGAAAATCTGATTTTTTTGTAAATAAAACAGCACGGGAATCAACATTCGGTTTAGGCCAGAAGTTACCCCCTGATAAATCTACAATATTTTTTATATCGTAAGCCCAGTTACATAAAACTGAAAGAGAAGAATAATCTTCAGAGCCTGGTTTGGCAGCCATACGGACAGCAACTTCTTTTTGAACTGTAAATACACATTTATCAAAACGTACATTATTTTCAATAGTGTCTGCAATAATAGAAGCAGCTATATTGTAAGGTAAATTTCCAAAAAACCTATCAGGAACATTCTCTAAAGATAAATATTTTTTCCAAGTTTTTAAAACATCTCCTTCTACAAGAGTAAATCTTCCAGAAAACTGTTCTGAAAAAAAATCTTTTAAAAGAGATGCAAACCCCCTGTCAATTTCAAACGCTGTAAGAGAAGCACCTCGTTCCAAAATATCACTTGTCATACAACCAAGACCTGGTCCTACTTCCCATACAGTTGTTCCCAAAGAAATATCTAACGCATCGATAAGTTTATTTCTGGCATCTCCATTAACTAAAAAATTTTGTCCAAATTTTTTTTGCATAGAAAGTCCCTGCTCTTCTAAAAAAGTTTTAAGTGCTACAGGAGAATTATAATCGGGATGCTGCATAAAAACCTCAACGTAAAGATATCAATGGAACTTTTGAAAACAAAGAAACCATATTATCAATTAAATTATACTGTATTTGCATAAAAATTCCACCAAAGCGAATAAGAGGAGGGAAAATAAAACCCAATATAATAAAAATCAATCCAGAATATATAAAAATAGTGATTAAAGGAGAAATACAAACTCCAGAGATAATTCCAATAGGAGAAACTGACCCAAATAATTTTAGGGAAACAGGAAAAGAAAAACATTGTGCACCAGTTGATGCTCCAAATGAAGATGCTAAAACTTTTGGAAAAAGGAAAGAATATAGTTTTCGAAAATAATCGCTTAATAAAACAATTCCTGTTAATGAACCATATGAAAGTAAAAATCCAGTATTCATTAAATCATCAGGAAACAGAATAGATTGTACAACAAAAGCAAAGCAAAGAACTTCCCACATTTCAGATTTTTCAATACCCAAAATTTTCTGAAAAATTATAAGACCTGAGCAAATAAAAGCTCTAAATAATGAAGGGGAAAGCCCTGCAAACCATACAAATAAAATAATAGCTGATAATTGAAAAATATAAGTTATTTTTTTTCTTCCTAATTTATCTCCAAGAAAAACTGCAATTCCTGAAAACATAGATAAATGCATACCAGACAATGCAAGAACATGTGAAAGTCCGGCTTTACGGAAATTTTCATTAATTAAAGAATCTGTATATTCTTTTGAACCTGAGAGTAAGGCAAGTAATAAACCACCGGCATCCCCCCAAGAAAACATCATTTTACGAAATTTGTGTCTGCAAGAAGCCCTAAATAATCTTAATTTATGAATCCCCTCTTTTCCAAATCCAGAACTATTATAATTTTCACAATAAAAACCTGAATTATAGAATTTCCCATTTGCTGTTATTTTTAAACCTGTATCAGGAATTTCATTCTCTTTCCCAAGTGAAAATAATTTTCCCGGATACAGAGATTCAATTATCTCAGATTTTATAAATACCTTTATTTCACCCAAAGCTAAAGAAGAGCACGTATTACTTTTACATGATACCACTTTTAAATTTGCAGAATAGTATTTTTTATTTGAACAAATAGAAGGAGAAGAAGAAAGAACTCCTGTAATCGAATTTATTTCTTTTAACGGAATAATAGTATTTATCCCTTTCTTTACTGGAATACTAAATAAACCCGTATAGATAATAAAAACTGAGACAAAAACAGAAATAAAAAGAGGATTTTTAAAATACTTTTTAATTACCATTTGAGTCCTGACAGTGCTTCACGGGCAGCTGAAAGGACTGATTGAGGATAATTATAATATGTAACACTAAGCAATGCATCAAAAGCACTTTTATCTCCTATAGCTCCCAAAGTATTAATACTAGCAAGCACAACTTCTTCTGAAACTGAAGAATGTTGTTCAACCTTACTATTTAAACTTTCAAGGAAAGCAATAAGAGGTGTTACAGCATCAAGAGGTGCCACTTCTCCCAAGGAATAAATAACTAGAGCAAAATCTACATCTGAAAGATTTCCGTGTTCATTAAACTTTTTTGCCTGTTCAAAAAAAGTTAGAACAGACTCAGAAGCTCTGGTCCATTTATTATCTGAAAGAATTTTAATTGCACGTACACAATCAGAAATTAACTCAGTGCTTTCACTAAGAAAGTTCATATTTAATATAGTATTAGAAAGCACATTTTCGGCAATTTCTGACAAACAATTTTCATCAATTTTTTCACTTTTTGATAAAAGAAGATTGAAAAAATTTGTTACTTTTTTAGTATCAGGGTAAGCAGCAATATTTACAGCTTCATTCATAGAATATGGTAAAAGTGAAATAATCACATTTTCAAAATCTTCTCTAAATTCAGAATATTTCTGATTATTCCAGTTTTGATAACATATTCTAAAGGAATCACTATTTCCAAAAACAGCAAGAGATTTTAATGCAAGATGAGAAACTGAACTGTCATAAACTGAAAGTCCATTTCCTGCTAAATGACTGTTCAAAATTTTTACCAGAGGTGAAACATCAACTATAGCTGATAAAGAATTTATTTTTGAAAGTACTGCAATCTGAACATTTGGGGCAGTATAAAAAATATCATAAAGAGAAACAAATTTTTTTATAATTTCATTTTTCCTAATTTCGGTGGACGCTTCAAAAAAATCTTGTGGAAAGGAAAGAATAGCGGCTACAGCAAGCCCATCAAAATCCCTATCATTTCCAATTAATTTCTGACTCTCAAGAACAAAATCTAAAGCTGCTTCAGAAAGAAAAACTGCATCCTCTCCAGAAGATTCTTTAACAGAAGAAATTTTATCCTGAATATTTCCTTTTACAAATTTTTGAATTTTACTTTGAGCAAAAACTGCTGTAAAAGAAAAAGTACAAAAAACAAAACTTATAATAAATTTTTTCATAATAACCCATCCCTGCATCAATTAATCAAATCCTTTGTAGAAGGTGGAGTATCACCAAATACATCTTCAATATCTGGAACTGAAATCATTTCCGTCTCTTCAATATTCTCTTCTGAATTTTCAGTTTCATCTGTTTTTACATCTTCATGTATTTCAGATTCATAACCTTTTTCACCTTCAAGAGGATTCACATCTGAAGGACTAAATGGCTGTTCTTCTTGTGCATCTGAATCAGTAAGTTTCATAGCCTCATAAACTTCTCTGTCAGATTCAGGAAGAAGATTATAAACATAACTTAAAATATCATTTCTCATCTGCTGCTCTATGTGAATACAGTCAAAGTGTAGACGAGTCTGATTAATATCTGCATTGTATTCAACACCACGCACAATTCCAAACATAAGAATCAGTTTATTATTAATTGTAAACTGCAATTTAATTTTCATATTGGGCTGACCTTTTCCACCAATACGGATTAGAGCACCTTTTTCTGAAATATCCTCAAGAAGACATCTGTAACCTTGAGCAGTTTCAACAGAATTATAATTTATGGTATCACCATGCTGAATATATAGATTTGCATTAATGTTACAAGGAGCTCTTACAGCCTGTCGTTTCTGAGTTCTTAAAAGTTGTGAAGAATGTTTTAAATGAAGACAAAGTTTTCCAAGAAAAATACCATGAGCCAGAACAGTAGTATCAAATACATATCTGGCATCTCCGTTTCTCCAAAGATAAACATTTACAGTTTTATTTAGCCAGTCTTCTGCTGGAACAGGAATAAGATTCTTTTGCTTTGGCATACTGATTGTAATATCACGGCCATTGTTTACAATTTCAGAAATAAATACACCTTTACCGGGTAAAATAATTCTAAGGCGCTGACCTTTATCCAATTCAAGAGTTGATTCCAGACCTTTTTTTTCATCAGACTCGTTTTGAACCTTTGTTCTAAAATTAAAAAGTTTTCCCATTAAGTTCTGCATTTTTTGAGATTTATCAGATCCGTCTTTTACCGCCTGGTTATTAATCTGTGTCATACAACGAGTTAAAACAGGAAGAGAATAATATAAAGTATTGGGATCTTTTATATTGCAGATTTTAGCAACCTGCCACAGCATATTGATTTCACTAATATTAAATTTAGAATCAAGACCTGTAATGATAAATCTGAATCTGTCCTTGAAAATTTGATACAACTTAGCAAGGATTGCGATAATCACAATTACCACAATAACAGCTATTATAGTTGGCATAAAAACCTCTACACTAAAACTCTCTTTTAACTATATAATAGCATATTATAAATGAAAAATCATACTAAATTAGTAAGTATCATCATCTTTTTTGCAGTTCTATTTTTTCTGGTTATTCCTTCTTTTTTTGCAAGAATTCCTAGTGAAGGCTTATTTTCTTCATGGGATTTCCCGTGGAGTTATCTTTCTTTAGGAATAATTTCTATTTTGATACTTATTTTTCAAAATGATTTATTTCCTTCAGATAAAAAGAATTTTAACATTCATTTAATATGGTTTTTTATTGGTTTTATATCATTAAACATTACAGCATTTTTATTTCAAATTATTTCATCTTTATTTAATGAGGCTGTTGAAATTAAAATCTGCTTACCAACCTGTTTTAGTGAATGGTTATTCTGTATTTTAAATTTTTCATTTAGTGCCTTTTATGAAGAAACAATTTTCAGATTTTATATTCCAGAATGTCTTTATTATATTTTTGAAAAAGTGAATAATAAAAAAATTCTTTTTTTATTATCAGAATCTTCTTCAATGATTTTGTTTTCATTAGGCCACATATATTTAGGATTTTTTTCCGTAATTAATGCTGCTTTTTGTTACATTATTTTAAGACTAATTTTTGTAAAAACAAAATCCCTTTATTCAGGAACTGCGGCTCATTTTTTATATAATATTTTTCAACTTATTATAAGTCCATTTTGAAATTTTTACTTCATAAGAAAAAGCTTTTTTATCAATATCCCCACTATCATATGAAATTTTAACTAAAAGAGAATTTTCATTTTGTGGAATTTCATAAACTTCAAGCAGATATGATGATGTATCACCTACTTCAAAAATAAACTCTGACAGTTTATTTAAATCTGAAGAATTGACATTTATACAACCACCATGTCTCATTTCATAAACATCGTAAAAATATAAAGAAGACTCTGAATTATTACTACGAATTTTAGGGTTATTATTAGCTTCAGAAAACACAACAGTTTGAATATTTTCCTTACTTAATTTATTTCCGAAATTTCTTGATAAAAGATAAGGGTCAGCCCAATGCTCTAAACCCGTATAAATGAATGAATCAAAATCAGATTTGGTTTCATAAACCGTAAGATTTTTTCCACTCATCAAGTAACGTGAAGTACCAGAAAAATCTTTATCCCCTAAAAGAATTTCAAAAAAAGTATCGCCATTAGTGGAATATCTTATAATAAAAGCATTTTCATTAGAAAGTCCAAAAACAGACAAATTATTATTTTTATAAAGAATTTTTTTCATAGATCTGATTTTTACAAGTTCATCTAAAAAACCAGTAATTTTATCATTTTTACAGGGAATAAAATTCTTTGGCATATTTTGACTTGAACAAAACCAGATGTTTTCTTTTTTTTGAAAATACAATTTTGTATCACCTGAACTCAATTCAAAATAATTTATTTCATTTCTATATTTTTTATTTATAAGACTTGATTGAACAGTGATTTTTTTTTGTTTCATTTTAGATAAATCAGAAAATGAAAAACCGAATAAAATAACAAGAAATATCAAAATTGAAACTAAGACAACATTTATTCGATTCACTATTTTTTCCTCTTATACAAAGATTTATCCGAATATACTTTATTCTGTAAATTTGCAAGTTCAGTATTTCCATTCAAATCCAAAAATAAACGAGTTAGAAAAATAAAGTTTCTAAAATCTCCGTTTTGTCCACCTATAAAAGCATTTGTTGTATAAGATGAAAAATACTGATCTGAAATAACAATTATACTTGCATTTGTACAGACATTGTCAGTATAAAATCCAGAGATTTTTCCATGTAATGAAGATGCAAGTACAAATTGCTGATAATTTTCGCTCAATATATTCTGATTTTTTACTAAAAAAGGATTTGTTTCACATAATTTTTCTGAAAAATTAAAATCAAATTTCGATTCCCAGGAATTCCCGCTTGAAACTAAAACAGGTTTTACTTCTTCATCAAGTTCAAGTGGAACTGACCAAAACATATTTAAACCTGAATTAGCATAAGTTTGCGGTAAAACCGAAATCCACAAAGGATAATTCAGAATCTGAGCATCTTTCTCATTTTCATCACTAACAAGTGTAATTCTGGAACTGGAAATATCATTTACAAAAGATGTTTTAAAATGAATCCCCCAAGTTTCCAAAAGTTCACATAGATGATTATTTTTATTTTGATTAACAGACCAATCTCCATCAATGTCAACAGTATAAGGATTAACAGCAAACACAACACCGCCTTTTTCAGATAAAATATAATCTTCAATGAGTGAAGTATCATATTCTGTTAAATCAGATTCCCCAACAACATATAATGGTCCTTCTGTTTCTAAAAGCATATTTGGGTTTACTTCCCTATAATGAATCCCCTGATTAGAAAGCCACTGACATAAAAGAAGCTGGTCATTTTCTAAAGCTCTTCCGTTTCCCATTAGAATATTCACTGTGGGGTTAAAATCATAAACCAAAGAAAGAAGTTTCATATCCAACGAATATTCCAAACTGTCTGCTGTAAGAACAAATGGTAAATACTCTACAGCCCCTGCAGATTCAAGAATGATACATGAATAAACATCTATAAATTCAACAGAATTTGAATTTTCAGTTCTAATTCTTTGTGGATAAATTCCATAACTTTTAAGCATATTTGAAACTGTAGAATTTCTATCACAATTTACAGTAAGAAGCTCAACATTAGATGAACAACTTGAATACAGTTCAAGAAAATCATTGACAGAACGTAAAGCAGGATAAAGATTTAATAGCGAATTTGATTTGTAATAAGTAATTTTAATCGACTGATCAGATTCCTGTAAAAGTTTTTTTGTATATTTTGAAATCGTGTATGATTTATTTTTTGAAAAATCAAAATTGATTTTTACCCTAAAAGACAAAAGAATACTCATTATTCCAATTAATAAAATATAAAGAATTCTTCTCTTGTAATTTTTTTTGTATACCTTACCTAATCTTCTTTCATAAAGAAAATACGAAATAAATATAAAAAATACAGAAGCAGCAATAAAAAAAAGTAAATCAGAAAATGAAAAAATTCCAAGCGAAGCAAGATAAAAATGCCATGAAAAACTAAATATTCTGCAAAAAGTTGAAAGTAAAGACACAGAAGAAAAATATTCTGAAAATAGATGAAGACTATTAATTAAGACAAGGAAGAGAAAAGAAAAAATAAATATAACAATATCATTTTCAAAAATCTCTGAAATAAAAAAGCAGAATGAAATAGCAAGAAGACCGTACAAAATTAAAAAAAATAAACTTACAACAACAGAATTAAAATCAACATCTCCAAAGAAATTTACAAAAATTGGAAGAAGCAATAGAGGTATTAACATTACACAATAGGAAAGACAAAGTGAAAAATACTTTATAATTATTTTTTCATAGTTTTTTAAAGGAACATTCTTTTCATAATAATCTTTATTTTTTCGAAAACATAATACAGGTATCAAAAGAGAACTTATAAATGGAATTGATAAAAAGAAAACTGTAAGAGATGAAGTACCGGCTTCAGTAAAAAATTTTGTTTTTACAAAATAATAAAAAACAGAAGAAACAAAAAGAAATACAGTTTCAAATATGAACAATGGAGAACGAATAATTTTAAGAAATGTTTTTAAAAAAAATCTGCTTTGAATTTTCATAATTTTAAAAAAGCTTCCTCAAAAGTCTTACTTCCAGTATTTTTTATAATTTCATTTTCCGTACCAGAAGTTACAAGTATTCCATTTTTCATTACATGAACAGTATTACATAAAGCGTGTACTTCAGAAAGAATATGAGTAGATATAAGAATAGTTTTATTACAAGCTTCATTAAGGATGATGTTTCTCATCTGTATTATTTGAGCCGGATCCAAACCGGATATAGGTTCATCCAAAACAATAACTGAGGGATTGTGCAAAAAAGCTAAAGCAAAAGCCACCCTTTGTTTATAACCCTTTGAAAGAACTTTTATTTTTTTGTCCATTACTGAATCAATGGAAAACTTAGAAACGACATCACTATAATCTAAAACATTATAAACACAGGAAAAAAATTTAAAAAGATCTGAAACTTTTTCTGATAAAGGCAGAAGATTAACTTCAGGAACATAACCTGTTATCAACCTTGCTTTTTCCGGATGAAGAGAAACATTTATTTCATTTCCATTTAAATCAGTTAAGATAACTTTTCCCTCTGTCGGATAATGATAACCTGTAATTGCTTTTATAATAGTTGATTTACCACTTCCGTTTTCTCCAACTAAACCTGTAATTTCTCCATGTTTACAAATAAAAGAAACATCTTTTACAGAATAATCATCATTATTATTTGAATGAGAATATTTTTTTGAAAAATTTATAAGTTCAATCGACATAAGGAATTTCTATATGCATTCTATCAAAAGACAATTCTGTTTTTGGCCACACTTCTCGAGCTTCGTCCAAAAGAACTTGAAGCTCTTTATCATTATATCTCGGACTGTAATGTATCAAAGCCATTCGTTTAACATCAGCATCTTTCGCAATTGTTGCAGCTTGTTTTGCTGTCATATGTTTTTTTTCTTTGGCCTGGTCAGAAAGTGAATCCTCAAACATCCCCTCACAAATTAATAAATCAGATCCCTTTACTTCCTTTGCTATACTTGGAAGATAAAGTGTATCTGTAACATAACTGAATTTTCGGCCTGAACGTTTTTGCCCCATAACATCTGAAGGCTTAACAGTTGAACCGTCAGACGCAATTACTTCAAAACCCTTTTGAAGATTTCCCCATAGCGGACCACAAGGAACCCCAAGTGCTTTTGCTTTTTCAGGATTAAAAGCCCCGGGTCTGTCCAATTCTTCAAGAGTATACCCAACACATGTTTTTGTATGTTCCAAAGGAAAAGCCCTTATGTAAAAATCTTCTCCGGAATGAACAATACATGGTGCGGTTATTTCTTTAACAACAATTGGATAATTAATATACATATCAAGAACTTTACGACTGGACTCAATATATTCTTTAATTTTCGGAGGTCCATAAATATAAAGAGGTTCAGTACGGTCAACCTGTGCTGACAGCATCAAAATCCCAGGGAGCCCCGTTACATGATCTGCGTGCGTGTGAGAAACAAAGATTGCATCAATTTTTTTCCACTTTAAATTTAATCGTCTTAGGCTTACCTGAGTTCCTTCACCTCCATCAAAAAGAAATAGATTTCCATCTCGACGAAGTAAAACAGAAGTAAGATGTCTGTATGGAAGAGGCATCATTCCACTGCAGCCCAATACAAATGCTTCCATGTTCATTTATCTACCCCTAACTTTTTTCTTAAATACTTTATGATACCATGCACGTAAACTTTCTCCTGCAATTGATAAGCGATAAATAAAACGGAGCCTTACATCAAAACTTCCAATACGATGATAATTAAATCCACCAAAACCTGTTTTAAAAAGATAAAGTCCATGCATAGGATGATTTTCATCATCAGTAGGAGGCATACCGTAAAGATCATAATATGGACAGCCGTAAGCTTTAGCATCTTTCATAGCTGTCCACTGAAGTAAAAAATTAGGCATAAGATTTCGCTTTTCGTTACCTGAACAGCCGTAAAGATAAACAGCTTCATCCTCACAAAACAAAGTCATTATAGCCCCAAGGTAATCATCTTCATGTTTTGCAAGATAAAGAGAAACATGTGGATTTTTATCATTTTGTGTTGCACTTGTATTTACATTTTGAGAAGAGTTTTGAAGTAAATCCTTATAATAAGCTTTTGGATGAACAGAAATACCATCTCTTGCGGCTGTAATCTTATATAAATCATAAAAAATGTCTAATTTTTCAGACAAGTTAATATCTTTTCCAGTGTATTTTTCTATCTGAACGCCTTTTTTTTCTGCCAGTCGGATATTATACCGCCATTTATTTTTCATACTCCTAAGGATTTCATCTTCATTTTTTGTAAGATAAACTCTGGTAGAATCCGGAGGCTGAATGTCAACTTTAGACTTTGTCACTTTTAATCTGTCAGCAAAACTAACAAGCCTAAGTCCATAATTAAAATTATCCCTATCTTCAGGTGAATAAAATTCAACACTCGGATCAAAACGGACGCAAATTGTATTGGAAGGAAGAAATTTTTTTAATGCAAGACCGATTTCATTTAAGAGGGACGCAAATTCAATTGTCTGTGTTTCTGGAGTTACAGGATTTTCAATTAGTAAAGACTCCCCTTCACTAGAGATTGCTTCATCAAATAAACTTTCATCTGTACATTCAAAAGGTAATGACGGATAAAGTGGAATATATGCAATACTAAAAATACCTTTTGCAAATGAACGAATCAGTACACAAACATCTTCTTTTTTTGAAAATCTAGTTTCATGTCTATTTTCAATATTTGAGCAGCTGTGAATTTCTTCAGATACTTCTTCAGTAAAAGTCCATGAGATTTCAATTTTTTTTAAAGTCCAGCCGTGACTTGCTTTAAACTTTCCCCAAAATTCATACTGCTGAAAATAAGGAAGAGGATTAAATAAATCATCTTCCCCAAGTTCTTTTATCTCTATATCAAACATATCCCCACCACAACACATGTTGAAAATATGGTGGTTTCGACAAGCTCAACCACCGTAAGCCCCAAGCTATAGACAC
>JABUUX010000158.1 GCA_021442965.1 Treponema sp. | reverse complement strand
GAGCCTGTCGAAACCTTTAGGTTGAGCCTGTCGAAACCTTTAGGTTGAGCCTGTCGAAATCACCGTCATACAGAACGCCTCCGGCGCTGCTCCAATCCTTAACGCGTTTTTTCCGTTTCAGGGACTTTAGAAAGAACAGTCAGGATTTTATCCCTGTCACCTTTTGCAGCTCTTTTTTTCAAGATACTCCTGAGTTTCAAGAGCAGAGATTTTTCTGCGATTGCAACTCTATTATCAGGTTCGGCAATTTTTTTCAATCGATTATCAATTGATTTTGTTTTATATTATGTGGCTGTCAAAAATTAATCTACGAGCTCTTAGCGACTATTCTAGAAAAAATTAAGTAAGGACAGATGCCCATTCTTTTACAGTATTAGAAAGAATATTGTTCATTGTTCGCACAATTGTTTGTTTTAATTCTGCAACCGAATCTTCAGGAATCTCGGTCTTTTCAGTATTATTATTAAAACCGTAGTGACCATACAATTACTTTGACCGAAAACAGATACGGTTGCAGAGTAGCAATTAACTTGGTTAATTCGAAGGGTGCAATTCATGTTGAATTTCGAATTCCTTATCTTATTACTAAAGGTACTTAATTAATTCAATCATGGCATTAAATCATCAAGACCAAGAATTTTTTTATAACGTTTTACAAACTGAAGATGTCGAGATTCGTTTCACTGATAAAACTTTTTATCAATGGTCATACGACAACTACAAAGATGACATAAAAAACAATCTGTCTTTTGGTCTAGAATGACCCCCGTTAGATAATAGTAAAAGTTCAAAAGTTTTTCACCATATTTTGATGCTTATTATAACAACAATACAAACGCCATTTCGTCAGAAACAAAAAATATATGATTCCCTCCAGCAAAAATTTATTGAAGGCGAAAAAAATCTGTATTTTCAAACCGTTATGAAAGAAACCTTAAAGCACGTGAAGTTTGCATTCAATATTACGGAACAAAATGTGTTGTATGCGGATTTGACTTTGAAAAAACATACAGCGAACTGGGAAAAGGCTTTATTCATGTTCATCATTTGAAAGAAATATCTTCTATCGACAAAGAATATGAACTAGATCCAATTAAAGATTTGAGACCGCTTTGCCCAAACTGCACACAATGGTTCATCGCGGAGAGAACCTTATATCACCAGAATAATTACAAAAAATTATCCAAAAACGGAAATAACAATATATATTAATTGACACCATATATGACACCATATATAATGTAATTGTGGCTCAGTGGGAGAAATTATTAAACAAAATAAAGTCCTTAAATCAGGGGATGCGTTTTGACGAATTAAAAAAAGTCCTGGAAGAATACGGATATACAATGACTTCTCCAAGTAAAGGAAGCAGTCATTACACTTTCAGAAAGCCTGGTTGTAATCCAATCACAATTCCAAAGCATGAGCCAATAAAAGTCGTTTATGTAAAACTTGTAAAATCAGTTGTCGAAGCTGATACAGAAAAACAGGAGGGATCAAAATGAAAACATTAAAAGAATACATGTCACTGCCATACAAATTGGAAATTCTCCCGGACACAGACGAAGGCGGATACGTTGCGTCATATCCGGAACTTCCAGGATGCATTTCCTGCGGCAAAACAATTTCCGATGCTGTAAAAAATATTGAAGATGCAAAAAAAGAATGGCTCAAAGCTGCAATTAAAGACAATTTGATAATTGCAGATCCTGATACTTCAGAATCATATTCAGGTCAATTTAAACTGCGAGTACCAAAAAGTCTTCACAAAACACTTTCGGAAGACTCAAAAAAAGAAGGCATCAGTATGAACCAGTACTGTGTTTATCTTCTCTCAAAGAATTCTGCCGAGCAACACGGTTCGTTTTTACAAAAATAAAAAGGATTGTTGCTTGCCCAAAAACGGAAATAACCAACATCCATAGCACAAAACAAATCTTGAATAAATCACGTTTTTATCATACTTTTTCGTTTCATTGTGAATAATCCATTTTTTCACTATACTTTAGTTGATTTTAATTTTTTTCAAGGAAGTGTTATGCCTATAAAAATTCAGTCAGATTTACCAGCTGTAAAAACTCTGGAAAAAGAAAACATCTTTGTTATGACAGAAACAAGAGCTGCCACTCAGGATATCCGTCCGCTTAAAATTGCAATTGTAAATCTGATGCCAACAAAAGAAGTTACAGAAACACAACTCTTACGCCTTTTAGGGAACACTCCACTCCAAATTGAAATTAGTCTTGTTCGCATGGAAAGTCACGTTTCTAAAACTACAGGCCAGGCATATCTTGATAAATTTTATATTCCCTCCTCAGATTTATTCAAACAGAAATTTGACGGCATTATTTTTACAGGAGCGCCGGTTGAACAGATTCCTTTTGAAGACGTTGACTACTGGGATGAACTTTGTAAAATTATGGACTGGGCACACGAAAATGTTTTCTGTTCGCTTTACATCTGCTGGGGTGCTATGGCAGGACTTTACCATTTTTACGGCATAGACAAACAGATTATGAATAAGAAATTTTCAGGCGTTTATTACAGCAAAAATCTGAAACCCAAAGATCCTCTTGTTCGTGGCTTTGATGATTTCTTCCCGGTTCCTACTTCACGCTGGACTACGATTAAAACTGAAGATGTAAAGAAAAATAAAAATCTTGTACTTCTGGCAGACAACGATGAAACTGGTGCTACACTCTGTAAATCAAAAGACAACCGTTCTATTTTTATGACAGGTCATTTGGAATACGATTCTGACACCATTGCAAAAGAATATTTCCGTGATTTAAATAAAGGCATTAAAATTTCAAAGCCAAAAAATTATTTCCAGAAAAATAATCCAGAACTTCCTGTAATCTCTACATGGAGAAGCACTGCTCACCTGCTTTACTCAAACTGGCTGAACTATTACGTTTACCAGGCAACCCCGTTTGAGTTTACAGACTAACACTTAATCAGAATTGTCAGTTCATGTTTGTTGTAATTCAAGTGCACAATGCGTGAGTTCGGAATTACAGCAAACTTTTCATCAATCATCTGCCAGTCAATTTCACCCTGCATTTTTATTGTACAGATGATGTTATGTGTAAGACCTGACTCCATCCACTTTTTAATCCATTCCAAAAGTCGTTCAGGGTAACAGATTACATCACTGAATACCCAGTCCACTTTTCCAATATCTTCTGGTTTTAAAGTAAAAGCATCGTGTGCCTGAAATTTTACAAGGGGATTTTCCATAAGGCTTGGAACAAGTTCTGCACGGTCTACAGCAAAAACTTCGGCTCCTAGTCCTGCCAGAACCCAAGTCCAGCCGCCAGGGCAGGCTCCCGCTTCAAAACATTTTTGTCCTGTATGAGGAAGTTCTTCTTTAAAAAACAAATTAAAAAGTGTTAGGCTTTCCTGAATTTTTAAGTATGCACGGCTTGGCGGATTTTCATGGTCTTCCACCCAGGTAATCTTTCCCGCCGGAAGAAAACTTGTAGTTTTAGCCGAAGCAATCATTGTATGTTCATCTATAAGTGTATAAAGTCCTATTGGAGACTCTGGAATTTTTACCGGAAATTTTCTTTCTTTTAGATTTATGTACGGAAGTTTTTCCTGAATCAACTGAGCACGGCGAAAACAAGTATACTGATACGGAGCCCAGTTTCTCTGAATTTTTTTTAATTCACAGGCAGCTTCTCCAATGGAATCAAAATGAAGTATAAACGGTTCTTCCATTACAGTACAGGCAAAATACGGAACCACTTTTGAAGCTCTTTCTGAAAACTTTCTAGACCGCAGGCTGTCTTTGGAATAATAATATAAATCGCCGTAAATTTTATCGGCAACAGGGGAAATACCAAAACGCCCTTGTAACTCACTTTCCAAAAATCCGCTTTTTTCGGGAAAGGCCAGAAAAGCTCTGCCATTTAATTTCTGAAATGAAACTGCCATCTTATATTATTTCTGGAAAATTATTTTCTTTTTCCGCTTCTTCCAGTTCTGCAACATAAGCGGCATAGCGATTTTGATCTGGTGAATACATTAGTAAAAATCCCACTTCTGTTGTATTCTCGCATTCACGAACCCACTGAGGTTTACACATCATTACTAAAGGTGAATCATTTGGTTTTTTAGCCAGAGTAATTCTGATTTCATATTCATTTTCTAAATCAACTGTTACAGTCAGGGGGAAATGAACTTTACATCCGGTCTTACTGATATTATCCAATCCACCATGAAGAGGACAAATTTCAGGACAATACACTTTTCCCATATCATCGTATCGGACAGCATTTCTGTTTTCAGAATTCATTTGGAACACTCCGTGCAGCATACAATATGAACATGCTTGCTGCCGTCTTTTTTATTAAAGAGCCTTGCAATAAGATTTCCCGAAAGCGGTACTTCCTTATGACATACAGGGCAGATTCTTTTTAACCCTGACTCTACCTTTGGATAACAGTGAATACATCCCATAACAATGCATCTTTGGTCAGGCACATCCATAGGTCTGTACACTTTTGTAAAAATATTGTCGCCAATAGGAAGCGGCATATCACACAGGGGGCAACGCGCAAATGTTGCACCTGTATTAACTTTTTTCTTTTTCTTTACCGCACTCTCCTTAGGTTTTGTCAAATATCTATACAAACCTGCAAGAAGAGCAACGATAACTGCTGATAAAATCCCAATTAAAAGATATTCCATAAACAGGATTAAAGCTTACCGCTTTCTGCTGCTCCCGGAAGTCCAATATCTTTTCTAAAGAAAGCCTTATCAAACTTAACTGCAGAAACACCCATATATGCTTTTTCCCATGCTTCTTTAAACGTAGTTCCATAAGCAGAACAAGCCAGAACTCTTCCGCCCGAGGTCAAAAGATCAGAGCCAGAATCTCCCCTTCTGCCTGCTATTGCACCGGCATAAAATATTTTTGCTGTACTAAGTTTAAGCATATTTCCATTTACAGAAATAGGAATATTTTTTTCATAATCTCCAGGGTATCCTCCTGAAACAATTACAGGGGCAACCTGATATCCGCTCTTCCACTTGAATCCAAATTCTTTAAGATTTCCGCCCACAATTGCCATACACATCGCATGGAAGTCAAAA
This sequence comes from Treponema sp., assembly GCA_021442965.1. The sequence continues at coordinate 20,860 of JABUUX010000158.1, read as the reverse complement.
TCCATTAGAGGAAGAACACTCTGGGTTTCAGGGTCTCCCAAACGAACATTATATTCCAAAAGTTTTGGTCCGTTCTTTGTAAGCATTACTCCAAAGAAAATAAATCCGCGATAATCAAACTTTTCTTTAATAAGACCATTAAGAGTTGGCTGAAGAATATCTTTATCAAAAGCAGACATCATTTCAGGGGTAACATCATCAAGCGGACAAACAGAACCCATTCCTCCTGTATTAGGACCTTTAGCTCCGTCCATTAAACGTTTATGATCACGAGCTGGCAGGAAAGGAACTATTGCGGCTCTTCCCTGAACTGCATATTCAGGTGTAACAGAAACCGCAGCTAAAACTGAAATTTCAACACCTTCCAGATAATCTTCTACTACAATTTTTTTACCAGCATTTCCAACACGACCGGAATTCATAATATCATCAATAGCAGAAACAGCTTCTTCAACTGTAGCGGCAACTGTAACCCCCTTACCTGCGGCAAGACCATCTGCTTTAATAACAATTGGGGCTCCGTGTTTTTTTACGTAATCAACTGCAGCTTTCTGATTTACAAAAGTTTCGCTGGCGGCACAGGCTACGTTATATTTTTTCATGAAATTTTTTGAAAGATCTTTACTGGCTTCAAGCTGTGCCCCGGGTTTTCTAGGACCTACACAAGGAATATCAGCTTTCCAGAATTCATCAGCAAGACCTTCTGCAAGAGGATCTTCGGGACCGATTACAGCCATGCGGCAGTTTTCATGTTTTGCTATCTGAATATAAGGATTTTCACCGTCAGTAATCCAGTCGCAATTTTTTGGATTAATATTTACACATTTTTCTTCAAATGCAGTTCCTCCATTCCCGGGAACAACAATCACTTTATCAACCAAAGAACTCTGAGCCAATTTCCAGCAGATAGCGTGCTCACGACCGCCATTGCCAACAACAATTACATTCATAGCCTTATTCTAACAGATTTAAAGATTAATTTCAAAAGACGTAAGTTATTTTCCTTATTTATGTATGACAATTTGACAAATTATGTCGATATAAATTATTATTTATTCTATGATACAGACCCTTCCAGAACTTCTTTTTCATCAGGGGCTTTGTTTCCCTGCTACAAATGCTCAACTCTACAAAGACTCCACCGGAACATTCCAGCCTGTCACATATCATGAATTATGTGAAGATATGTTTAATTTTGCCGCTGGCCTTGTTACCATTGGCACAAAACGCGGTGAACACATAGGTCATATTGCAGATAACAGAAAAGAATGGCAGGTAATAAGTCTGGGGGCAATGGTAATAGGCTGCGCAGATATTCCACGCGGAAGTGATGTTACTGTAAAAGAACTGACTTATATTTTAAGCTTCACAGAATGCCGCACTGTATCTGTTGAAAACCCTTACGTTTTAGGAAAACTTTGTGAATGTTTGGATGAAATACCTACATTAAAAAATATAATTCTGATTGATTCACAAAATAAAGCCACGGATCGTTTTGACTTAAAAGGCAGAAAACTGATTCACTACGAAAATTTCCTTAAAACGGGATTTGAATGGAGACAGCAGCATCCTGAAAAAATAAAAGGTGAAATCTGGAAAGGAAAAACCGAAGATGTAGCCACAATCATTTTTACATCCGGAACAACGGGAACACCCAAAGGTGTTCAGCTTACGCATAAAAACTTTTTATGTCAGCTTGATAATATGCATAAAAGACTGGACTTCCACCGCGGGGACCGAGCAATGTGTATTCTTCCTATCTGGCACGTTTACCAAAGACTTTTTGAACTTTATATCATTTACTTTGCCGGATGCCTTTGCTATTCCCGCCCTATTCCATCAATTCTTATGTCTGACTTTCCAAAGGTGCGACCTCAGTTTATGCCATGCGTTCCCAGAGTGTGGGATTCAATATACCAGATAATTACAAAAAAACTTAAAGCACAGAATAAAATTTCATGGATGTTTTTCAATATCTTAAAAGAATCCTCTGCTTCACTGAACAATATGTATGACATCATGCACGGACTAAAAAAATCTTTTAGAAAAACTTCACTTTTTAAACAGGGATTAAGCAAACTGCTGATTATTCCTTATGGAATTCTTTATCCGCTAAGACTTCTTGGAGAAAAACTATACTTCAAAGATATAAAAGAAATGATTGGGGGAAGATTCATAACCGGTGTTTCAGGTGGTGGCGGACTTCCTCCAAAACTAGATAAATTTTTTAATGCTGTTGGTATTCACATAATTGAAGCCTACGGTATGACCGAGACTGCACCTCTTGTTTCCATTAGAAACAGATTCCGTCCTGTAAGCGGAACAATAGGAAAACCTTTGGAACACAATGAATGTAAAATTTTAAACTCTGAAGGCAAAGAAACTAAACCCGGAGAAAAGGGTGTTCTTTATGTAAAAGGTCAAAATGTAATGGCGGGATATTATCAGCGACCTGATCTTACAGATGGGATTCTTACAAATGATGGCTGGCTGAATACCGGAGACATAGCCTGCAAAACCTACGAAGGAGAACTGATTATAAAGGGTCGCCAGAAAGACACTATTGTTTTACGTTCCGGAGAAAATGTTGAACCGTTCCCTATAGAAGCAAAACTGGTGGAATCCCCATATATTACAAAAGCTGTAGTTTGCGGTCAGGATCAGAATTATTTAGGTGCCATAATCATTGCAAATACAGAAGCGCTTAAACAGGCTGCTGAGCATGAAAACCAGGAAACAAAATCTTCTGTATCAAAACTACTCTCAAGTGATTTTGCAAAAGAAATTGTAACACGAGAAATTGAACGCCTTATCTGTTCAAAAAACGGGTTTAAGAATTTTGAACGAGTTTCTACTTTTATCCTTATGGAAAAATTTCTTCACCCTGAAGAAGAATTTTCGGCAAAAGGTGATATTATCAGATATAAGATTTTACAAAACTACAAACATCAAATTAATTCAATGTTCCAAAAAGAAGAAAAGAAACAGAAGAAACTTATGTCTGAAAAACTACAGGAACTTATACCGGAAAAACTTCAGGAAGCAATGCAGGAATGGCTGCAGAATTTTCAGAACTGATTTTCAAACTTTGAAATTCTGACCCGAGTAATTTCAGAAATACTTCTGAACCCTGCAGCAAAAGCTTTTTCACAACCTTTCTTTGCAGTTTCACATCCGCCATTATCTTCATAAGTTTTTTCATCAATTTGAATTAGTATGCATTTTCGTTTTCCACCGTCTTCTAAATTCAAATTATGAACGGCTTGTGCTGTAGTCCCGCTACCGGCAAAAAAATCCAGAACAGTTATATCAGAATTCATGTCTGTAATTTTTATAAAATGTTCAATTAATTCAACAGGCTTTGGATTATCAAAAACACCTTCAACTCCAAGAAGAGTATCCAGATAATTCTGAGCATCCCTTGTACTTCCAGCATCTTCAATTATATTTTTAGGGATGATTTTGGTTTCTTTCCCGTTAAAAATTTTTTCTCTTGGCACATTTTTATATTCTGGTCCCGCTCCAAAATAAATGCAGTTATCGTCCAACAGTTCTTTCATTCTGGATTCAGGAATAAGCCACTGGCGTTCCCACACTATTCCGGAAGGAGAAGTTACCTTATAAAAATTCTTATGTTTTGGGTTCGATCTTTTTTCTGAAAATGAAATACTACCACTGAACCAGTTTCCACGAACATCATTATCTGCATTTGATGTTGCCCAGTCTGTTTTTATAACTTCAGAAAACGGTTTAAGGGAATTTTTATTTTTTGCAAAACACAAATTATTTTCTGTAAGTGTCCGACTCCAGGAATCCTTCTTTCCTTTTCCATGAAGCCACATAAAATTATTAATAAAATTATCTTCACCAAAAACTTCATCACACAGAATCTTAAGTCTGTACAATTCATCATCTCCAATAGCAATAAAAATACATCCAGAATCAGAAAGCAGTTCACGGGCACAGATAAGCCTTTCTTTCATAAAATTTAGCCATGAAGAATGACGGTCTCCATTTTTTGAAAAATTATCATGATAAGTAAAAGTGTTTCCGGTATTGTAAGGAGGATCAATATAAATGAAGTCTATTTTTTCTTTCCATTCGCTCAAATGTGAATTCATTACTTCAAGATTATCACCTTCATATAATTCTGTAGACATATAATCATTATAAAAAAAAAAGACCATTTGCGAAACTGACTTTTTTTCATTATACTTTTTTGTATGCCGTCTTAGCTCACCTGGTAGAGCAGCTCCCTCGTAACGAGCAGGTACTCGGTTCAAGTCCGGGAGACGGCTATAAGTTTATACCAGATGAAATGTTCCCGGTATTTTTCAGACTAATCAAAACTACAAACGAATACGTTCATTTAATATTTTATGATTTCCAGTTTTACCGAAGTAGCCACACAAGTAGCAGTTCTTTTTATTCTCATAGCAATAGGATTTATTTGTTCTAAAAAGGAAATCTTTGATGAACACACAATCAAACATATTACTAATTTCATTCTATATTTTGTAACGCCAACTGTTGTAATAAATTCATTTAATCGTGACTACAATCCGCTTCTTTTAAAGAAACTTCTTATCAGTACAGCCTGTGCAGTTGTAATCCATCTTTTAAGCATAGCTCTTTCATATCTTCTGATTCATGACAAAGACAAATCAAAAAAAGCTGTACTTCAATACGGAATCATTTTTTCAAATTGCGGGTACATGGCACTTCCACTTCAAAGCGCTATCTTAGGAACAGAAGGTGTATTTTTAGGCACTGCTTATATAGCCGTATTTAACCTTCTCACCTGGACTTACGGGCTTGTCCTTATGAGCGGAAAAACTTCAGAAATAAGCATAAAAAAAATTTTTATTAATCCCGGTCTCATTGGCATTGTAACAGGTCTTATTATTTTCTTTACTCCAATAAAACTTCCGATATTTATTTCTTCCCCAGTTCAGCATCTGGCAAATTTAAACACACCTCTTCCTATGATGATTATTGGCTTTTATCTTTCAAAAATTCCAACGCTAAAAGTTCTTAAAGACTGGAAACTTCTTTTGGGAATTATAACTCGCCTTGTAATCTGCCCGCTTGCTGCTTTAGTTCTTATGTATCTGACAGGCATTAGGGATAATATTCTTCCAGCTATGGTCATTGCCGTAAGTGCACCTAGTGCCGCAAATACAACCATGTTCGCGGCTAAATACGAAAAGGATACCGGAACTGCAGTCACTATGGTTGCCATGGGTACCCTTTTTTCAATTCTTACTATGCCACTTGTTGTAACACTTGCAATGCTTCTTTGTAATATTTAGTCTGCCTTAGGAATAAGATTTTTTATCAGTTCCAGAGGAGTTTTTCCGCCAAGCATTTCTGGATTTTTTATTTGCCAGTAAACCACAAAAATAATTAAACACAAAAGTACCACACATAAAATTATACGCTTCCATGGGAACCCTTTTTGAGCAAAAGGATCTTTTTTATTCAGTCTGGCACCTGCGGGGTATTTTGCTACATGGGTTAAGACCTTTCCTAATGCCGGAGTAATTTTTACATTTCCATTTACCGCCCATCCTGAAGCATCAAGAATACAGGAAATATTTCTGGTACGAAGTTTCATTGCCGCAATAATCATTGAAGGAAGTGAAATTAAAAGCAGCACTGCAATTACTTCAAGCGGAATCCATTTCATATTATCTTTATTAAACAGCGCTGAAAATAATGAAGTCAAAACTCCTACAATACCGGTAACAGCAACACTTATAGCAGCAACCGTACCTACCCCAATGTCAGATTTCTTTTCAGTTGTTCCTGATGCCGCTTGAGCTGCCGCTTTTGGATCATTCACAGCAGAACTAAGTTTTGCTGTTGCTTTAGCATCTGCGTCATTTGCAAATTTATTTATTTTTTCGGTAATCATATTACCAAGTTTTTTATATGGTTTAAGAAATGCCTGTTTAATATTTACAGGATTATCAATGATTTTTGTAATTGTAGCATCCCAGTCATTTCCTTCACGGTCTACGAACAATCCGTTACGACCTACAATAACGTTGTCAGTTTTTCCATCACTCATAACAGCAGCAATGTTCATTTTTTGCCCTGCATCATCATGTCTTGCACACTCACAGTAAATTAAAAAACAAGAAGAAAGAACAGACATGCTTGAATGTTTGGAAACATCATCTACTTTAAAACAAAGTTCACAGGCACGTCCGTCCAAAAACAAAGTCCCAGCCTGAAAGATAGCTTTTTCTTCATACTTATAAAAATTTTCAAAGCAGACAAAATTTTTCAAAAGCTTTATAAAATCCCGACGAATAAGAATCATCTTTTTTAAATCTACTGCAGCTGTTACTACAGGAGGCTGTTTTTCTTCCTTATCCAGAATTTCAAAAATCTTTTCTTCGTAGTTTCCTGAAAGAATTTCTGTAACACGCTCCACAGGAAGATTTAAATCCCCGTTTACAGGTCGCGAATTGAACCATGCAACATAAGGGGCAAACAGAGTCTCAATTTTTCTCCATTGAGATTCAGTCAGTTCTTCCAGATTCTGTTTTGTAATATTTTCAAGCACATTTTTCTTAAACTGTTCAATTTTATCTTTCCATGCAGGGTTAATAGATGAATCCAAAGGAAGAGCCTTTCCTGCCTGTATTTTTGAAATTGGCATTTCTGCAAGCTGTTCTATGGAGCTTAATTTTCCATCAGTCATATAGAGTGCATTCTTTTCTGCATCCAGAATTTCAGTTGAAGAAGAATCATAAGCTGCAAGGGAACAGCGAAGAAAATAATCGTTCAGTTTATCTGCAACCTGCATATAACTGGAAGCCGCAGCATCTGTTTTGTGCTTAAGGAAAAAAACTTCTGAAGAATCTGAATCTTCGGATGCGATTACACGCCATTCGTTCATTCCCTTTACAGCCTTAAAAAAATCTTCTGCCTGAACTCGATTAATTCCTTTAGCACCACTTACGTCATCAGTGCCGCCAGTAAAATCAATTATGTCTTTTATAACTGAAGCAGTTTTTTCATCAGCAAAAGCTTCTGGTGGAACAACGCCATCTCCATTTAAAACTGCAGGAGAAAACATTCTGTCATCAATAGAAAGATCAGATAAAGAAATCTCCTGTGCATCTGGTTTTCCTATTACTTTTAAAAGCGCCTTAGCAGAAGATAGCGGCGAATGTCCGCATGAAAAATTTTCAGTACCTAAAGCTGAAAGTGGTATTGTGTCTCCTTCAGTCATAATTACCGAAGGGTCTGCAAAATATTTTTTTACATAATCTACAGTTTCAAGAATTTCCGGAACGCGAACACGCCCATTTTTATCCTTATCAAGAATAGAAAGTGTTTCTTCGCTGAATTCAAGTCCTTTTACAGGACAAGCCAATATAGTCCAAAGTTTTGGATCCAGCTTATGCAAATTCAGAACATCCTCTATTGTATTTAACTGAACCTGCACAAGTCCGCCCTGCTGAACAAAATGGAACTTATATTCCCCTTTTTTTGTTATTGTTTTCATATTTCCCCTTTATCTTTATAAAGTAAACTCTGCCAGATTTCCGCCTATCTCCTGAAGTTCTGTTTTATTTTCTTCAGAAGATTCTGTAACGGCAACGATGGCCTGTTCTATCTCTTTTACACTGTTTGCCATTTCAAGCATGCTTTCATTTATTTTTGTAGTAACATCACTTAATATGCGCATTTCAGAAACAATCTGTTCAGAACCAGCAAGCATTTCATTTGAACCGTTGCGGACTGTGATTGTTGAATCATTTATATCGCGCATAGCTTCAATAACCTGCTTGTTACCTTCATTCTGTTCTGCCATGGCATTCATAATGACAGTTTCCTGATCCTGAACTGCATTTGCCAACGCAAAGATTACTTCAAATTTTTTCTGAACTGCTTTTGTATTATCTGTAATTTTATTTATAGACTCCATAAGTGCTTTAAGACTTTCTGCAATTACCGAGCCCTGTTTATTTGATTGTTCTGCAAGTTTACGGATTTCATCTGCAACAACACTGAACCCCCGGCCCGCTTCCCCCGCGTGTGCCGATTCAATAGCGGCATTCATGGCAAGAAGGTTTGTCTGACTTGCAATAGTCTGAATAATTTTACTCGCTTCAAGAATTCCCGAACTCTGATTTCTTACCTGCTCTGCAGTTTCTACCGCTTCCAGAACAGCCTTTCGACCGTCCGCAGAAGCCGAGCCTAACTGCTGAACAGATTCTGTGTTCTTTTCCAAAATTTTTGTAACACTCTGAACATTTGCAATCATCTGGTCAACAGACGCACTGGACTGTGTAACCGCAGAACTTTGTCCTTCAATGGCAGTATTCAAATCTCGAATCTTTCCTATAATCTGATTAATTGTTGCAGATGCTTCTTCTACTCCGGAAGTTTGATTAAGCATTTCATTCTGAACACCTTCAATTACCGTAGTAATGGTTTCCATATTTTTTGAAGACTCACTTAAATTCTCTGCCAGAAATTCTGCAGAAGAAACCGAACCATTTACTGAGTTATACATTCCGGAAAGAATTTTTCGTGAACCTGATGCAAAAGCATTCATATCCATTGAAAGGTCCCCTAGTTCATTTAAGGCTTCTACAGCAAGCGGCTGCACACGATAATTTTTTGCAGAAAGATTTTTAGCAAGACCGGTAACATTATCCATCTGTTTTTTTATTGATCTGATATTTATAAAACTGTTTACAAAAATCTGTACACCAAAAACAAGAGTTACCGGAACCATAGTTCTGAATACAAGATACGTTCCATCCATTTCCATATTTGCCGGTACTGTAATAACACTTATAACACCTAACACAAGTCCAATGATAGGAATGCAGGTAAATATCATTGTTCGTATAACAATAGACATGGAATGGAACTTTATTTTTCCTGAAATATTTTTCAAACTCTTTTCAAATTCCATCAAAAACAGATTGTAAAAAACTTCTGAACTGTCTAAAACACAGCAACCAATAATTGCGACCCAGCAGAACAAAGTATCTCTGTCACCAAAAAATTCATACTCCCAGCCAATCTTTGCATCTCTTGAATGCAAAAGAAAAGCAAGAATCAAATTTCCAATGAACATAACAATAAATGAAAGATATTCGTATATTTTTAGAAACTTAAATGTTTTTTCGTAGCCGTCTTTTTCGTAATCAGTAGAATTTAATCTTTTTACTAAAAGCGGGTACTGCAAAAAAGCAACTAAAAGAACAAATAGAAAATACAAACTCATTGCAAAATCTGTAATATTTCTGAAATATTCTTCGAAATTTACTGCATGAATAAAAAGCCCCATTGGACCAAACAAGAGTCCCGGAGATGCGTAAGCAAGAATCAAAAACAAATATGCTTTTTTGGAAAGAGGAATTATTTTTTTCTTATCAGCCATAAAATCTCCATTAAAAACTCAACTCTCTTCCACTATAGATTAATTATAAATCCATTAGTGAGAATTCTCAAAATAAAAAGAGATTTTGGAGATTTTTTAAGGAAATTCTCCCATTTTTGTATTTTTTAGAATAAGTTTAATCCGGAATAAGACGTGAAATAGTTAAATCCTTTTGCCGCCAGTTTTTGTCTACTTTTACCTGAAGATCTAGTTCCACCTTGTATGGATAAATCTGATTCAGTGCCTTTAAGGAAGCACCACGGATTTCTTTTATTTTAGAAGCGCCTTTCCCTATTACAATTCCCTTCTGACTTTCACGCTCTACACAAAGGAAAGCACGTACCCAAAGTTTTTTTCCTTCATTACGGAATTCCAAATCTGCAACGTTTACATAAACAGCATGAGGAATTTCCTGTTCCAGGCGATTTATAGCTTCCCCACGGATAGCTTCAGAGATTCGGAATTTCATATCCTGATCTGTGTAAAAATCTTCGGTATACATTGCCGGTGCTACAGGAGAAATTTCGTAAAGCGCTTTAAGTACTTCATTTATTCCCTGATCTTTTTTTGCTGACATTTCAAGAATTCTTTCATCAGGAATTTCTGTAAGGATAGATTTTACAAAAGCTTTGGCACGGCTTGGGTTAGACCCCTGAATATCAGTTTTATTAACCGCAACAATCATTCTTTTTTGATAATTCTTTATAAGCTGCGCAGTGATTTTTTCTTCTTCCCCGGGTTCACGGGTGGAATCTACAACATAAAGCACGCAGTCTGAACCTTCCAGTGTAGTTTCTGTTACCCCCCGAAGTTTCAGATTCAGTTTTTTTTCGGAATCATGATAGCCCGGAGTGTCTACAAAAACCAGCTGTCCGTAAGATGTATTAACAATACCTCTGATGGCATTTCGTGTAGTCTGCGGCATTGGAGAAACAATACTTACCGCTTCCTGACAGGCTGTATTTAAAAAGGTAGACTTTCCTGCACTCGGTCGTCCTATGATTGCAACGAGGGCTGTTTTTAAAACCTCAGGATTTGGATTTGACTGAACGCTATTTTGATTTGTTTCTGACATATAAAAGAGTATACAGGAATTAATGGATTATGGGAAATCAGTAAGACACTCTCCGCTTTCCTTTTACTTTTCTTGCTTTTCCCCCTTATTCGGAATAAACTTTAACATATGAATAAAGCGGAAATAAAAAATAAAGAATTACTGAATATTCTGGGCGGAGTTCAGAATGACGGAATGACAGTTTTTGTAATGGCTGAAGGTCAGTTCCGTGGTGCTTTTTATAACGGAACCAGAATGATAAATCAGATGAGGGCAAATCAGGATTTAGGAATTCTTGAAACCTACATCTTAGGGCAGGCACTTCTATGCGCGGCACTGCTCATTCCAACGATGAAAGGAAAGGAACACCTGACTCTTACATATGAAACAGACGGCATTTGTAAAGGTTTTGTTGCAGAGGCTGATTCTACAGGATACGTCAGAGGACATCTTCTTCAAGATTCAATTCCTTTGGATAAACCATTAGAAAGCTGGGATCTTTCGCCTTTTTTTGGAAACTGCGGAACTCTGACAGTTCAGAGAATTGGAGAAGGAATGAAAACCCCAATGACCAGTTCTGTTGAACTTCAGTATAAAAACATTGCTTTAGATTTAGCATATTATTTTAGCCAAAGCGAACAGATTCACACGGCATTCAAAACCAGTATTCATTTTGACAAAATGGGACGCGTAGTTGGAGCCGGAGGAATGTTTCTTCAGGTTGTGCCGGGAGCAGGTGGAAAATCTAAAATCAGTGCACAAAATGAAAATTCAGGAAATGAAAATGCAGCACAAATACGTGAAGAACTAATTGAACGTGCAGAACGTGCAGTAAACGCTATGCCAAGCATTGGAACCTGGTTTTATGAAGGCGGAAACCGTGAAGATGTTGTATACGGTTTATTCCGTGAATTTAACCCTGCTGCAGTTCTTGACCGTGATGTAATTTTTGACTGCCCTTGTTCAGAAAAATCTTTTATACAAAGAATAAAATCACTCCCTAAAACAGAACTCGAAGACATTATTGCAACTGAGACTTTTCCACTGGAAGTAATCTGCCAGAACTGTAAAAGTAAATACTACATTTCCAAGGAAGTGCTTCTGTAAAATCAGACTAAAACATAAACTCGAAGGATTGGCATGGATAACGAAAAAATAGAAAAACTGCAAAGTTATTATTATGACTGTTCAAACATTGTTTTCTTTGGCGGAGCCGGAGTCTCTACTGAAAGCGGGATTCCAGACTTTAGGAGCGTAGATGGAATTTACTATCAGAAGTGGGACTTTCCACCGGAAGAAATTTTAAGCAGAACTTTTTTTAATAAAAATCCAAAAGAGTTTTTCCGTTTTTATCGCGAAAAATTTATTCTTCATGGAATCAATCCAAGCAGAGCACATATAGCACTTTCAGAAATGGAAAAAAAAGGAAAACTCAAAGCTGTTATTACACAAAATATTGACGGGCTTCACCAAAGTGCTGGAAGCAAAAATGTTCTTGAACTTCACGGAAGCACACTTAGAAATTACTGTATTAGCTGCAAAAAATTTTTTAACATTGATTATATGAATAACAAATCAACCGACTGGCCTGTTTGTGATGAATGTGGTGCCATGGTAAAACCTGATGTTGTTCTTTACGAAGAAGGCTTGGACGAATACATTGTAGATAAATCTGTTGAAGCCATTTCAAATGCCGAAATGCTCATAATAGGAGGAACATCTCTTACTGTTTTTCCTGCTGCGAATCTTATCCGTTATTTTAAAGGCAAATATCTTGTTCTTATAAATAAAACTGAAACACAGGCCGACTCTTATGCTGACCTTGTTATTCATGACTCCATCGGGGAGACTCTTGGAAAAATTAAAATTTAAATTCTAACCCAAAAGAGGAACAAAAATGAAACACAAAATCTGCGTAATTACTGGAAGCCCTAAAGGTGAATCAAGCATTACTTATCAGACTGTTCGCTACCTTCAGTTAAAATTTCCAGGATGTAAATTTGATACAATCCACGCCGGGCATACCATCCGTCAGTTAGAAAAAGATTTTTCTGCCTGTAAAAAATCCCTGGAAAATGCAGATATCATTCTTTTTGCATATCCTGTTTACACTTTTCTGGTTCCAAGTCAGTTACACAGGTTTATAGAACTTTTAAAAGATTCCAAAAATGCTGTAAACATGAATGGAAAATCTTTCTGCCAAATTTCCACTTCAAAACATTTTTATGATTTTACTGCCCATAACTTTATAATTGATAACTGTGCCGATTTAAACATGAATAATCTGGGTTCTCTTTCGGAAGACATGGATGATCTTCTCAATAGCAAAGGACAAGAAGAAGCCGAAAAATTCTGGAACCTGGTTCTTTACAGATTTGACAAAAAACTATCAGAACCTTTTAATTCTTTAATAAGCACACAAAAACCTAAAGCCTTTCCTAAATACAAAAGGCAATTTGAAACTGTAAAAAAAGATTCAAAATATAAAGTGTGTATTGTTGCAGACGTTTCAGAAAAAGATAAAGACCTTAAAAACATGATTGATGATTTTGCTGCCATCTTTCCACATGAAACAAAACTTGTAAATATTCACGACTTCATCTTTCAAGGAGGATGCCTTGGATGCTTTAATTGTTCCGTCAGCGGAAAATGCATTTGGAAAGACGGTTTTGATGATTTCCTAAGAAATGAAATTCAATCCTGCGATTCCATTATTTATGCTTTCAAAATTAAAAATCACTCAATGGGCTCACTTTTTAAAACTTATGATGACCGCCAGTTCTGTAACGGACACAGAACTGTTACAGCCGGTAAACCTTTTGGTTACATAGTTCACGGAGACCTTTCTGTAGAACCAAATCTTAGAGCTGTAATCGAAGGCCGGGCTGAAGTTGGCAGAAACTTTCTGGCTGGAGTTGCAACTAATGCAGACGGAATCAAATCTCTTTCTGCAACACTTGACTATGCACTTAAAAACAAAATCCTGTTTCCAGCAAACTATCTTGGTGAAGGAGGAACTAGAATTTTCCGAGACCTCATTTATATAATGCAGGGCTTTATGAAGGCAGATCATGAGTTTTACAAAAATAATGGACTTTACGATACACTCCCTACAAAACAAAAAAGCACAATTTTTAAAATGAAAATTTTGGGCTTCCTTATGCGCAACAAAAAAATAATGAAGAACGCAGGAAACATGATGAACAAGGGAATGATGATGCCGTATGAAAAAGTGCTTGAAAATGTTTCTTCTAAAAACTCAGAAAAATAACAAAAACACGCAATCTTAAAAAGGCGAACGTTTTTCAAAAGTCATAAAATGTCCGTTTATGGGGTGAATAAAACTAATCCTTTCTGCATGCAGCATAAGCCGTTCCCCCTCTTCACATTTTCCGTAAAGGGAATCCCCAATTATAGGAAGTCCAAACCCGTGACTGTCGCTGGAGGCAAGTCGTAATTGGTGGGTACGTCCTGTATACGGAATAAATCTTATTTTTGTGGACTTACGTTTTTCTCCTGAAGGTGATGTATACCATACAAGTCCTTCATTGCACCAGTTGGTAACAGCTTCTTTTCCAAAAACTTCGTCATAAATCTGATGCGGACGGTTTTCTACATCAAGGCGGAATTTCAGTTTCATCATTCCTCTTTTTTCTCCACGTTTTGGAGCACTTTCACCTTTCCCCTGTTTTTCTAAAACTCCATCTAAAAGAGCTGTATATTCTTTATAAACTTCCCCTTTTTCAAACTGAAGAGAAAGATTTTTATGGGCTTCTTCTGTAAAGGCCAGCACCAATATTCCTGAAGTTTCCATATCCAGCCTATGAACCGAAGGCTGACTTATACGACACAAAGCGGGATACAAAGTTTTTACACGGTTTACAACACAGTCCTGTTTTTCTTCTCCCCGCCCCGGTACCGAAAGGAGGCCTGAAGGTTTATTAACCACAACAATAAATTTATCTACATACAAAATTTCAAGACCCAGCATCTTTGGAAGAAGAAAACCGCACCGCTCATCACAAGGAGTCTGCATTTTTGGTAGATTTTTTGAGGAAAAAGTAAGTGAGTTTACATCACTCACATACCGTTCACCTTCCATTCTTCGGGAAAAGTCCCCTAACCCCCCGTCGTAAAAAATTTCTGCCATACTTACAGGCTTTAAATTATTACTGAACGCAAAATGCAAAAGTTTCGGTTCACAGCAGTCACCAGTACCAGTAGGAAATTGACAATTGGAAATTGACAATTTACAATTGGTTATTGTCTTAAAATTATATAATTTATGAACCGCTTCCAATGATTCCCTACAAAGAAAATCACGCCTTTTTTTTAACGATTCGGATTCTCCATTGTCCATTGTAAATTGTAAATTGTCTGTTATCTCGTGAATCTCTTTATCATTTTTTTTCAGAGCCTTATCAACATCTAAAGCACTTACAACAGGCGGAACGATAATAAATTTAATACCGTTTTCTGTCCATTCTGATTGTGGGTTTTCAGTTAAAACCAACTGTCGGCTGATTCCCGAATTTGCGCAAAGGACAATCCGGCACCCGTCAGAATCCTGGCATACAAGGCTCCCAATCATTACTCCTTGACCTGCCCTTTCTTCAGAAAGCCTTGTAACCTGCTTCAAAGAAAGAAAACCTTCTTCCAAATGATTCTGTAAAACGAGACAATAGTGATATGCAATTTCTGTATTAAAAGGTGGAAACATAAAAAATCCCGCCGGCTTTTTAAGCTCAAGGCGGGACCACTCTCTAGTTTAAATTACGGATTTCTACAGTACCGTCTTCTTTTGCAATAAAGGCTATAGGATTTTTTCCGGCAAAAAGACCGTTTTCTACAACACCCACAATCTGATTTATTTTTATTTCCATTGCAGAAATGTCAGAAATAGGTGTTTCCCACTGGCAGTCCAGAATCTGGTTTCCGTTATCAGTAACAACAGGTCCTGCTTTTTTTACACCTTCGCGAAGGTAACATCTGGCTCCAAGTTTTTCAAGTTCGTTTGTTACAGCCTGACGTGCATCAGGAATTATTTCAACAGGAACTTTGAATCCGGTTCCAATTGATGTTACAGCTTTTGACTGATCTGCAACAATTACCAGAACTTTAGAATTGTACTCAACAATCTTTTCACGCACATGGGCTGCCCCGCCACCTTTAATAAGATTGCAGTCCGGATCAATTTCATCAGCTCCATCAATGGCTACATCAAGCACACCGCCAATTCTTCTGTCGTTCATAGAATAAACCGGTATATCCAAATCAAGGCAGCGGTTTTCGGTCTGAAAACTTGTTACCACAGCTTTAATATCTTTCAGCGTTCCTTTCTGAATGTGGTAAGCAACCCTATCCACGGCCGGCATAGCAGTAGAACCTGTTCCAAGTCCTACTTTCATTCCACTTTTCAGGATTCCTTTTTCTACAAGTGTATCAACAGCTGTATTAGCTGCCAGCACTTTCTGTTCATTCTGACTTAACATATTCGTAATCTTCTCCTGTAAAAATTTTAAACTGCATATATCCCTGATACTGAAGCATCTTTAATCCGTTACAGGTTCTGCATCCGGCGTTTTCAGCACGTTTCATAACAGGGGTAACAGCTGGTGTATAAATAATGTCATAAACAATTTCATTTCCCTTAAAATTGTAAAAATACAAAGGGTCTGATTCTGGGGTAGAAATACCGTCTGAATTCATTCCCACCGAAGTTGTCTGAATAATCAAAGAAGAATATTTCTCCAGTTTATCTTTAGATTCCGGAGTAAGCTGGCAATAATCAAAGCCATATTTTTCGGCAAGTTCTTTTGCACTTGAAAGAGTTCTGTTAAATATACAGGCTTTTCCTCCCATAGACTTTATAACATAAGCTATGGCTTTAGCGGCTCCACCTGCCCCTATAACAGCAACCCTTTGTCTTTTTAATTTTTTAGTTCCCAAAAGTTCTTCCAAGGAACGCTTAAATCCGTAAGCATCAGTGTTAAAACCAGCCCAAGTGTTATTTTTCTTAACTATAGTATTTACAGCTCCAATAGATTGTGCTTCAGGGGTTATGTCTGAAAGATAAAACATTACGTTTTCTTTATGCGGGACTGTAACACTAAGTCCTTTCATGCCAAGGTTGTCTGCAAAAGAAATTGCATCCTGAATTTGTGGCGAACGAACAGGAAGATAAACTGCATTCATATCATGCCCGATGTACCCCTGATTATGTATAGAAGGACTGTTCGTCTGTTTCAAAGGCCAGCCCGTAATTCCATAAAGTGCAGTATTTTCATCAATATTCCGAAAGCGGTACAAATCATTAAGTACATCCGGGGTAATCTGCCCTATACCAGAAAGGTTTGAAATAGTTTCTTCCGGTGATGTATATGTAAAAAATGAATTTGATTTTGAACTTAAGACTCTTGAAGGCAGCCCCATATCACCCATTGCAATAAAGATGTGGTCTGTCTTCATCTGTTCCCCCTCATAGAACATATTTGTTACATCTTTAAGGGTTTTAGGCATAAATGCAATTTTTGGAATTTCGTATCCTGTTTTTAACATTTCTGCAGCACGTTCACGAAGATTTGTTACCGGCTCTGTCATGCTGTGCAAACTTCTAATAATGCGGATATCAAAAGCCATAGCCGCATCCTGAATTCCCGGTATATGATAGTCTTCTTCAAAATCTACATAAGCAAAATTTTTGGCTCGGTTCTGATCAGCAAAAGCCAGCGCTTTTCCAAAAAGAGTTGTTCTGGAGAATTCACTTCCAATAAATTTTCCCCCGTCAATATCACGCCTTATTGTAAGAAGGCACGGCTGCTGAATCATTGACGGAAAGCGGCGTACATAAAGCTGTTCTTCTTCATTAAGACAGTCTACGCGAAGTTCTACAACATCCGTTTTTTTGGAATACTTTTTTGCTAACAATGCATTCTCTTCCAAAGTTTTTCCCGAGAGAGTCATACATATTAAAGGTCTATTCATCAATGAACCATCTCTTTTGCTTTTGCTTTATTATCAACATAAAGAATAAGTTCTGTTTCAGGGGCAACTGCATAAGGGAGTGTTACCAGTCCACCCGGATGATTAAAACTGATAATGGTATAAGGATTTCCTTCAAGAGGAACAGCATCCAAACGCATTGGAACAGCCCAAGGATAAATATCCAGAGTAGAAGCAAAAACTCCGTATACATTTCCGTCAAAATTTCTATCCGGCAGAGCAATATCAACTGACATGCGTGTATAGTTTGGAACAAACTCTTCTTCAAAAGTCTGATGTGAAACTACTGTACCTGGAGTTTCATCAGGTCCTGCAGTATGACCTGTAAAATCAAAAATCATCTTTGAACGGGTAATAGTCTGAAGAAGATCGTTTATAGACATTCCTTTAAGGTAAGGAGGTTTTGTGTTGTCGTATTGCGGACCACGACTGACTATCAGATTTACTACTACAGGATCAGAAATAGAAGTTCCTTCCGGTGGGTCCTGTTCCAAAATTGTTCCTGCTTCAGATGCATCCGGCTTATATGAAATGTCACCAATAAGAATCAACGGTTTAGCAGAACCTGCAAACAGAGTTTGTAGATTGATACGCATTTCATCAAGTTTAATTCCAACATAATTTCCAACACGATCTGCAATTACACCACGGCTTACAACTAAAGAAACTTTACTGTACCCTCTTACAATGGCTCCGGCTTTTGGATTTTGATCCATAATCGTTCCTTCATCACCCGGTGTTTCAGAATAACGCAGACTGATAGTAGGATAAAGTTCCTTTGCCTGCATTTCCAAAAGTCCGTTTTCCAATTTCTTTCCAGTTACATCAGGAACAAGAACTTTTTCGTAACCTTCCACTGAAGTAAAGAAAACAGCAAGAGCTACCAGTGCCACAAGTATAAAAGAAAAAATACAGGTACAAATCATCAGTGGCAGATTTTCCTGAATTTTTTCGTACAATTCCTTAAAACTCAATCTCTTTAGTTTTAATTTCTTTATATCAATTTTTTTATTTGAATTATCTTCGCTATTTTTTAAATCTTCTGTCGCTGACTCTTTTTCAACTGATTCAGAAGAATCATCTGTAATAGTTGTCTGAACTTCATTAAGTTCTTCTTTCTGTTCTTCCTGTTCAATAATTTCTTTTTTCTTACGTGCCATATCTACATCCTTATAATACTTTACCTATAAAATCACGGCTTCCGTTCATGAAGTCTTTATATGTCATAGCTTTTTTTCCCTGTTTTTGAAGACAGGTAACACAAAGCTGTCCTTTACCACATTTTATAAAAATTCCATCCGGCTTTGAAAACCTGATTACAGTTCCAGGCTGGGCATCCTTAGAAAAATCATCATCTTCAAAAACCTTTGCTTCCAAGATCTTTAAACTTTCATTACCGTCCATTGTCCAGCATTCAGGCTCCGGAGTATAGGCTCTAAGCATAGCTTCAATTTCGGAAGCGGATTTTTCCCATTCAATTTTTCCATCTGCCTTTGTAATAATCCCGGTGTAAGAGGCTTCTCCTTCCTGAAGTTTTCCTTCGGGAAGTTTTCCGTTTTTGGAAACTTCTTTCAAAAGAGATGCAATAAGAAAAGCACCTTCTTGTGCTGCGTATTCAAGAAGTGAAGCTGAGGTTTCAGTTCCATTTAATTCAACTATTCTTTGAGCAAGAATATTGCCTTCATCCATTTTCAGAGCCAAAGTCTGAACGGTAATTGCAGTCTTTGAATCACGGTTTAAAATAGCGGCAGGAACCGGGGTACATCCACGATACTTTGGCAAAAGTGAAGGATGAAGATTAATGCCCCCCATAGAAAACATTGAAAGAAATTTTGGGCCAAAAATATGACCATACGCAAAACTAACCAAAAGCTCACAGCCTAAAGGTAAAATCATTTCACGACATGCTGCGTCCAAATGTTCTGGGGTAAAAACTGGAAGATTATTTTCCCGAGCCAGAACTTCAACTTCTGTAGGAATCAATTCTTTATGACGCCCGCGGGCAGCAGGAGGATTAGTCAGAACTGCAGCTATTTCAAAGCCATAATCTTTCTGTTTTTCAAGGAGAATCTTTAATGTTAGAGCGGCCGCTTCTGGCGACCCGGCATATAATACTTTCATATTCGATTACTCAATAACATATTCTTCTATTTATTTTTTGCAGCAAGTTTAGCGGCTATTTTTGCAGCCTTACGTTCTTTGTCGGCAGCTTTCTTTGCAGCACGTTCAGCACGCTTTTTCATCTGATCTTCTGTTTTTTTTGCAAAATCAGGATCCCCGCGATCTATAAAAACAATACCTTCCAAATGGTCATACTCATGCTGAATAATTCTAGCCAAAAGCCCGTCTGCATCCAGTGTAAATGGTTTTCCCTTTTCATTCAAAGCCTGAACAGTAACTTCAACCGGGCGAACAATTGTTTCATAAATCTTTGGAAGACTTAAACACCCCTCATCATACTCACCCATTTCGGAAGATGTTTTTATAATCTGAGGATTAATAAACACTCTGCGCACATTATCATCAGCCATAAGAACAAACATTCTTAAGCCCAGCCCTACCTGAGGGGCTGCAAGACCTACTCCATCTGCGGCATCCATTGTTTCAAACATATCTTCTGCAAGTTTTCTGATTTCATCTGTTACTTCAGGAACAGGCTGTGCTTTCTGTCTTAAAATATCTTCGCCAAGTTTTGTAATTGGAAGTATCATTATTTTTCTCCACTATTTTATTCTGATTCGTGCAGCTGCCGCATGCCCTGCCAAACCTTCTGCATCTCCAAGATATCCGGCTGCTACTGCTGATTTTGTCATTCCAGAACTGCCTTCTTTTGTTCGTAAAGTAGTTACCGTTTTAAGGAACATTCGTACAGAAAGCCCTCCTGTAAATCTGGCACTTCCAGAAGTTGGAAGAGTATGATTCAGTCCTGCTGAATAATCTCCAAAGACTTCTGCAGAAGCATGGCCAATAAACAGAGAACCGTAATTACGCACTTTTCCTGAGATTTCATCACGCAGTTTTCCTTCTGCCATAGCCAGTTCCAGATGCTCAGGAGCCTTACGATTTGCAGCCTCAACACACTGTTCCATATTTTCAGTAATGATAATCTTTCCATAATTATCAATGCTCTGGCGTGCAGTTGTCTTTGTGGTAAGAGTATCCAATTGGCGTTCAATTTCCATACTAACATTTTGAGCAAGTTTATCACTTGTAGTAACAAGCACCGGTTGAGCAACAATATCATGTTCTGCCTGAGCAAGCATATCTGCCGCCACCCATTCAGGATTGGCAGTATCGTCAGCTATTATAAGCACTTCTGTAGGACCTGCAACCATATCAATACCAACATTACCATAAACAGCTTTTTTAGCGGCTGCAACAAATTTATT
>JABUUX010000400.1 GCA_021442965.1 Treponema sp. | reverse complement strand
AAAACATAATATTGCATATTTTTGTCTGGCTCATAATTTGAATGATAATTTGGAAACTATTTTAATGCGATTTTTACAAGGCTCCAGATCAGGTGGAATTCAATCTTCAAGGGGAGTTTTTATACGTCCTCTTATAAATATTGAAAGATGTGATATTGAAGATTTTTTAAAATTTAAGAATCAGAGTTATTGTATTGATTCTACGAATTCTTGTGATAATTATTTAAGAAATAACATAAGACTTAATCTTGTGCCTGTTTTAAATGAAAAGTTTCCCGGATGGAAAACGGCGGTTTTGAAAGGTGAAGAAAAAAGAAAATTAGATAATGACTGTTTAGAAAGTATTGCGGCAAAAAAAGACTTTTCAGAGGATTTGTTTGATTCTGAAAATGAAGCATTGCTGGATAGAGTACTGATAAAATTTTTCAATCAAAATGGAATTACAGGTAGAATTCCAAAAGTTTTTTTAAAGGATTTTTCCAGTCAGTTGCATAATGCTGTTAATAAAAAAAAGGATTTTTTACAGCGCTACGGTGAATTTGAAACAGGTTATAAGAATGGTAATCTTTTTATAAAAAGGTTGTCCAAAAGGCAAACAGATTTTTGTTTTTTTGCTATAATAGAAAAAGAAGGAGAGTTTCAGTTTCCTTTTGGGGTTGTTCATGTGTTCAAATCTGAAAGCGGAGCTGTTGTTCTTTCACATAGTGGAAAGTCTGTAACTTACAATGTGGATTTTCCTTTTGTAATTAGAAGTCCGGTAACGGGTGAAAAAAAACAACTTTATGTTGTTGAAGGATAAAAATGAAAAAAGTTTTTTTTATTTTGGTTACTTTGAATCTTGGTATTTGTTTTGCTCAGAAAGTAACCTCATCTCAGGCAGGAAAGAAAACTGCAGAACGTTGTTTGAAATTAGCAGAAAATTATCTTAGGCAAGGAGATATGAATTCTGCTTTTAGTCAGGCTGAACTTGGTCTGGGTTATGATGACAGTATTTCTGATTTGTATTATGTAAAAGCTTTGTGCCGTCAAAATATGGGAGCAACGGTTCAGGAAGTTCTGGAGTTGTCTGAAACTGCAAATGATAAGAATTCCTGGTCAGGGCTAAATGAAAAAGGAAACAGAATATTACTGGCTGATCTTCTCTCTGATACTGGGAAATATGAAAAAGCTCTTGATATTCTGGATAGAGAACCTTTTGTATTTTCTTCTGATGCTGAAGCTGTAAGAATAAAATCATATTATAGAATTGGTACGCCTGATGCTTTGGAGAAAGCACGTGCAAAAATTTCTACTGCAAGGCGTATTTATAAAGGTGATGTGCGCTTTATCAGTCTGTTTTATAGTTTTGAACTTTCAAGAATTCTTAAAGGTGGAAAAGATTATAAACCTGAACTAAAAGTTTTAGAAACTGCAGATTTCCTTTCTGCTGAAATGAAAAATTACAATGATTTGGATTCTGAAATTGAGTGTGCATCTTTCTTTTTTAAGGACGGTGAAGAACAGATAAGAGCTCTTAAAGCTTTTGATGCTGCAAATAAGAAATCTTTTCTTTTTCCTGTTATTGCGTTGCAGTCTGGACTTTTGAGTGAAGAAGAAGCTTATGAAAGATTTTTTTCTTATGCAGATGAATATACTACTTATGATGTTCTGAATTATTTTGTTTCTCTTATTACGGAGGATTCTGTAAAAGCAAGATTATATGACAGACTGAATTCTTATAATGGCTCTATTTTCCGAGATGAAGATGGAGATATGCTGTCTGAACTTCAGGTTGTTTACGAACGTGGAAGACCCCAGTATATTCATTTTGATTGTGATAATAACGGTATTGAAGATATTTACTGTGCTTTGGATTATGGTGAGTTGCTTTTATGCTCCATAGTTCCTTTAGGACTTGAACTGTCTTATTCTGAGTATCCGTATATTGGAAGAGCTGTGCTTTTAAAAGATGGGAGTTATTCAGTGTTTGAGTATTCAAAAAAGTCCTGTGAATTTTGTCCTGTGGCTTTTATTACTCCAAATATTTTACAGATTAAGGAAGATTCCTCTGAAGATGAAAAAAATCCTTTCTATTTTCCTATTATTAAGAGTGACTGGAATAATCCGGCTCAATTGGATTATCTTCAAGCGGCAACTTTTGTAAAAGCTGAATCTTTGGAACGCCCCGGAGCCAGTGTTACTTATTCGCTTCTTTCAGGAAATCCTGTTTCTGCTATGTATTTTTCTAATGAACGAGTTTTTGCAAATGCTGAATTTGAAAACGGATTACCTTCTGTACGATATGTAGATTACGATGATGACGGTTTGTTTGAAACAAAGGAATTATTTTCTGTGATTACAGCTGATAATTATGAACTTTTTGCAGATAGAGATATGAATGTTATAAAAGCTTCATTTCCATATTTTGATTTTTCAGAGGAAGTTTATCTTTCTGGAATATTAATTGACCGTGAAAATGATAATGTTACGGAGTTTCAGGAATATTATCGTGAAAAAGGTGGAAAAACATCGATATGGGTTTCTCCTGATGGAAGAAGCGAAACTTATATTCGTTATCCACAAGAAGAAGGAAAGGGTTTGCAGGAAGAGTGTATCTTTGTTATTGGAATTGATATGGAAGAAGTTCATGTAATAAAAGAAGACGGAATTCCTGTTCGTGTTATTGGTAAGGATGGAGAAAAATTTGTAAAGCCGGGTAGAAGTAGAAAACTTTATTGGGTTGGTGAAGAAGGTGACTTCCTTTTGGAGAATGAAATTGTGATTAAGATGGAAAGTCTGGAACCCGGAGTTGTTATTCTAATAGAAAAGGATGATTTTTCTTATAAGTGTATAAAAATGGGAAATGAAATCTTTGTTTCTTGTTCTTTAAGAGAAATAGAAGAATTTGAAAATGAAGTTTTGGAGCCTGCAAATTGAAACACCTTCTGACTTTATTTTTTTCATTACTTCTTATTTTAGGATGTTTTTCTTCATGTTCTTCTTTTGGTGGTATCCCGAAAGATACGTCACCTTTGAATTATTCTGACACTGATGTTGTTTCTAATGAAAAAAAACGGATATTTGATATTCTTCAAATTGAACCTGTTGAGGCATATTGGAGAGCCTTACTTTTAGGGGATGAAGAAACAATTGAAAAATGCAAATCTGCTATTCTTGAGCTTTTGGATAAAGCTGTTTCAGAAAAGGATTATAATACTGCTCTTAGATATTCTAAATCTCTTGAAATAACAGGATATAATTCACCTGTGATTACTTCTTCGGAATGTGAAAAATTAATAAAAGCTTCTGTTCCAGGTTTAGTGCCTGAAAAAGAAAAACTTCCAAACAATATTGATGATTGTGTAAATGCTACTGTTACGATTCTTGTAGATAAAGGTTTGAAGATTCAGCATGGAGCCGGGATGGCAGACCGGGTTTTAGGTTCTGGTTTTTTTATTGATAAAAGAGGATATATAGTAACTAATCATCATGTTATAGAGGATATGGTAAATCCTTCTTATGAGGGATTTTCAAGACTGTATATAAAACTGCAGGGGGCTGAAGATGAAAAAATCCCTGCAAAGGTAATTGGGTATGATTCAATTCTTGATTTGGCCTTGTTAAAAGCAGAAGTTGAACCGCCTTTTGTTTTGGAACTTGGATCTTCAAAAGAGCTTTCTGTGGGAGATAAGATAAGCGCGATTGGAGCGCCTTTAGGGCTGGAAGGATCCATTACTTCTGGGATTGTTTCTTTTACAGAGAGAAAACTATTTACTACTGGCAGTGTTTTTCAAATTGATGCTCCAGTTAACAGCGGTAATTCAGGTGGGCCTTGTATTGATACTAATATGAAAGTTCAAGCTATTGTTTTTGCAGGAATTCTTGATTCTCAAGGTTTAAATTTTGCAATTCCAGTAGAATTTTTAAAACAGGAACTTCCTTATCTTTATGAAGGTGGAGAATTTAATCATTGCTGGATTGGATGCTACGGGCGGACAAAAAAAACTGGAAAAAAGAAAACAGGACTGGAAATTCTATATGTTATGCCAGGCTCTACTTCCAGATTTTGTGGTTTATCTGAAGGTGATATAATTTATAAAGTCAATGATGTTTCTATTAATTCAATAGAGGATATGCAGAGCTTTTTGAGAGAATGTCAGCCGGGAACAATTTCAAAAATTTTTTACAGAAATGAAAAATCAGATGTGAATGAAAAACTTGTTTACTTGGAAAAAAGACCTGAGAAGCCAGCTGTAGAAGTTTATAACAGTGATCTGGTAGAAAATTCATTTCTTCCTTTGTTTGGAATGAAGCTTTCTTCTGTTTCTGAATTTAAGAAACGTTTTGTTGTTTCAGGAATTATTCCGGCGTCTCAAGCTGATGAATTGAGTTTTTCTGAAAACGATACTTTATATATTAAAGATATAGTTTTTGATAAAGAAAATAAATTTATTCTTGCTCAGATAGTTACCCAACGCCATAAAAAAAGTATAATTGATGTAGTTATGGTTTTGTCTGCCAGTTATGACAATCCTTACTATTTTTAGAAAAAAGGAAATAATATGACAGAAATGAAGTATAAACGCAACTTTTGTATTGTTGCGCACATTGACCACGGAAAGTCAACTCTTTCTGACCGTCTGATTCAGCAGGCCCACATTATTGATGAGCGAAAAATGGTAAATCAGATTCTGGATAATATGGATATAGAACGGGAACGCGGAATTACTATAAAAAGTCAGGCAGTTACGATTCCTTATCATGCAAAAGATGGAAATGATTATGAATTGAATTTTGTTGATACTCCCGGTCACGTAGACTTTTCTTACGAAGTTTCCCGTGCGATTGCATCTTGTGAAGGTGCTCTTCTTTTGGTTGATGCTACACAAGGAGTTGAAAGTCAGACTGTAAGTAATATGTTTATGGCATTGGAACAAAATTTGGAAATTGTACCTGTTATAAATAAAATAGACCTGGCTTCGGCTGATATTCCTTCTGTTCTGAATCAGATTGATAAAGAACTGGGTCTTTTTCCAGAGGAAGCTGTTCAGGTTTCTGCAAAAACAGGGCAGGGGGTTGCAGAACTTTTAGAAGCTATAGTAACTAAGTTTCCTGCCCCCAAAGGAGATCCTAACGGAAAAGTTGCTGCTCTTATTTTTGACTGCCATTATGATGCGTATCGCGGAGTTATCGTTCACGTTCGTGTTATGGACGGAACAATAAAAACTGGTTCTATTGTAAAAATGATGAGTACTGGTGCGGAATATAAAGTTGAGAGTTGTGGAATATTTAAAATCAATTATGAAGAAACTGGTGTACTTGAAGCTGGTGACGTAGGATATATTATTTCCGGAGTAAAAACTGTAAGCGAAGTCAATGTAGGAGATACAATTACACTTGCTGCAAATCCTGTTTCTGAACCTCTTCCAGGTTTTAAGGAAGTTAAACCTGTTGTTTATTCATCAATTTATCCCATGGATTCAAATGATTATGAAGAACTGAAAGATTCTATGGAAAAACTGAAGCTGAATGATGCATCTTTGGTATATGAGAAAGATAATTCTATTGCGCTTGGAAATGGTTTTCGCTGTGGATTTTTAGGTCTTTTGCATCTTGAAATTATTCAGGAGCGTTTGGAAAGGGATTTTGATCAGGCGGTTATTTTTACGCAGCCTTCTGTTCGTTATAAAGTACTTACTCAGAATGGAGAAGAACTTTTTGTGGATAATCCTGCAATGTATCCCGAAGGTAAAATTCGTGAGAGTGAAGAACCGTATATAAAAGCTTCAGTAATTACTCCAAGTGAATTTCTAGGTTCAATTATGGCTCTTTGTACTGAAAAACGTGGAGCGCAAACAAATATGCAGTACTTGGATGAAAAGCGTGTTGAATTGACTTATGAAATGCCTCTTGCTGAAGTTCTATTTGATTTTTATGATAAGTTAAAAAGTTACAGCCGAGGATATGCATCTTTTGATTATGAAATAATTGGATATAGACCAACTAAACTGGTAAAGGTTGATATTCTTTTAAATGGAAAGATGGTTGATGCTTTAAGTTTTTTGACTTTTGAGCAAAATGCGGTTTCCAGAGCTCGAAAAGTATGTGAAAGACTTAAGGATGAAATTAGCCGGCAGCAGTTTAAGGTTGCTATTCAGGGAGCAATAGGAGCCCAGGTTATTGCCCGAGAGACAGTCAATCCTGTAAGAAAAGATGTTCTGGCAAAATGTTATGGAGGCGACATTACCAGAAAGAGAAAACTTCTTGAAAAACAGAAGGAAGGAAAGAAACGCATGAAGATGATTGGAGATGTAGAACTTCCACAGAGTGCTTTCCTTGCTGTGTTAAAAGAAAAAGAAGAATAATATATATGGGATGCTTTCATGTGTAAGTATTTCTCAAATTTTAAATTTTTACTTTTATTTTATTTATTATTATATTGATATTATGAGTGATTTTAACGACGAACTTGAAAATGAAATGAAGGCTCTGATTTCTTCAGAAGAAAATCTGCCTGATAAACTTTACATTCTTCCTATTCAGGGAAGACCAATTTACCCGGGTATTTTTACTCCTCTAATGATTAATTCTGGAGAAGATTCAAAGGTTATAGAAAAAGCTTATGAATCTGGTGGATACATAGGTATAGTTTTAACAAAGGAAGAAACAGAAACCCCTTCTGTTCCTGACTTGTTTGAAATTGGGACGGCAGCCCACATTATTAAAAAATTGAACCTTCCGGATGGAGGTCTTAATGTTTTTATTTCTACAATAAAACGATTTAAAATCAGAAAGTCTTTACATTCAACAAGTCCTATGGCGTGTGCTGTAGAATATCTTGATGATGAAGAAGCTGACACTTTTGAAGTAAAAGCTCTTACTCGTGCACTTATTTCAGAAATGAAGGATGTTTCAGAAAATAATCCTCTATTTTCAGAAGAAATGCGCTTGAATATGGTGAATATTGATCAGAGCGGAAAAATAGCAGATTTTGTTACTTCAATCTTAAATGTAGATCGTTTGGAACAACAGAAAATTCTTGAAATGACCAATGTTCGCCAGAGACTTGAAAAGGTTCTTGTTTTTATAAAAAAGGAACAGGAAGTACTTAGGGTTCAGAAAAAAATACAGCAGGAATTAAATGAAAAGATAGAAAAGAATCAGAGAGAATATTTCCTTCGTGAAGAAATGAAATCAATACAAGAGGAATTGGGAACTGATTCAGAAGGTAATAAAACTGATTATCAAAAATTTAAGTCAAAAATTAAAGAATTGAATTTTGAAGGCGAAGTAAAAGAGTCTGTTGAATCTGAATTGGAAAAATTCAGTTTAATGGATCCTAATACAGGTGAGTATATTATAACCAGAAATTTTTTGGAACTTGTTACAAAACTTCCATGGAATGAAAAAGTTCAAATTTCTTTTAATCTTGAATCTGCAAAAAAGATTTTGGAAGATGGACATTATGGTTTGGCAGATGTTAAAAAACGAATTCTGGAATATCTTGCGGTTAGGCTTATGAAACAGGATGCAAAGGGCTCTGTTCTTTTGTTAGTTGGACCTCCAGGAGTTGGAAAAACAAGTATTGGAAAATCAGTAGCAGAAGCAATGGGTAAACCTTTTTACAGATTTTCTGTTGGAGGCATATATGATGAATCTGAAATTAAGGGGCACAGGCGTACTTATATTGGTTCCATGCCGGGCAAAATCATTTCTGGAATTAAATTAACACAATCTAAAGCTCCTGTTTTTATGATTGATGAAGTTGATAAGATGAGTGCTTCTTATCACGGAGATCCTTCTGCAGCTTTACTTGAGGTTTTAGATCCTGAACAAAATATTGCTTTTAGAGATACTTATATGGATCTTCCGTTTGATGTTTCAAATGTTTTTTTCATTCTTACCGCAAATACGCTGGATACAATTCCTGATCCTCTTTTGGATCGTGCAGAAATAATAGAACTTTCAGGTTATGTGGATCAGGAAAAAATTGAGATTGCAAAAAAATATATAATTCCTAAAAATTTGCAAAAGAACGGGCTTAAGAAGAATCAGGTTAAGTTTACTAATCAAGTTCTTATGGAAATTGCTAAAGAGTATGCACGTGAGTCTGGTGTTCGCCATTATGAAAAATGCATTGATAAAATAAACCGTAAAATTGTAACTGAACTTATTACTGAAGCGGAAAAAATTTCTGATGAAGATAATGAAGCAAAAAAGGTTATTTTGGAAAGAAAGATTACAATTGATGTTTCGAATCTTCAGAAATATCTGGGAAAACCCGATTTTGATGAAAGTGAAATTAAGGCTGCTTCTGTACCAGGAACAGCAATTGGACTTGCATGGACAAGTATGGGTGGGGATACTCTTCTTATTGAGTCTACAAATTTTCCAGGAAAGGGAGATTTAGTTTTAACTGGGCAAATGGGAGATGTAATGAAGGAGTCTTGTGAGATTGCATTTAACTGGTCAAAAAAATATGCCATGAAAGAAAAGCTGAAAGATTTTGAATGGTTTGAAAAAAATACAATTCACCTTCATATTCCGGAAGGAGCTACCCCTAAAGACGGTCCTTCCGCAGGAATTACAATGGCAACAACTTTTGTTTCTTTATTGAGTGGAAAGAAAATAAAACAAAATCTAGCTATGACAGGAGAACTTTCTCTAACAGGAAAGGTACTGCCTATTGGTGGTTTAAGAGAAAAGACAGTTGCTGCAAAACGTAATAAAATAAAAACTATTATTATTCCTAAGGCAAATGAAAAGGATTTAGAGGAAATTCCAGAAATGGTAAAGAAAGGGATAACCTTTATTCCTGTTTCAAATGTGGAAGAAGTAATAAAACATGCTTTTTAAATGCTGGAATACAATTTAATAAAAAAACGGGGGTGCCCAATAAGTTCAAAATATGTTGTCATCCTGAACTTGTTTCAGGATCTCAACACCAGATGTGGTGGGGATGCTGAAATAAATTCAGCATGACAATACTTTTGGGACAGCCCCGTTTTTTGAAAATATGTTTTAGCGGTAAAGATATAGCGGACCCTTTAAGTTCATTTCTTCCCAAACTGAATAAGGTATTCCTTCAATAGTATTTGAAGTTGCACCTGAAAGTTTTGACGTGAATCCCATAAGTGATTCCATTAAACTGCGCTGCTTTGTGTATCTGAAATTGACTATTTTGCAGTTTTCAAAAACTTGTCCTTCTTCCAGAAGAAAATCCAAATAGCTGTCATAAGACGTAGCAATACTGTCTACAAGTCCATTTTTTAGTGCTTGAGATGCGGTATAGATTCTTCCATCACAAAGAGGAAGGATTTCTTTGTATGGAATATTTCTTGAAGAAGAAACAATTGATGTAAACTGACCGTAACAGTCATCGGCAATGCTTTGAAGAATTTCTTTTTGTTCTTTGGAAAGCGGCTCATTATAGTTCCCCATGTTTTTATTTTTGCCGGCTGTAATTGTGGTATACTTAATGCCATGGTCTTCCAAAAATTCTGAAAGGTCAATGGACTGTCCAGCAATTACACCAATAGAACCTGTAAGTGTATTTCGGTTTGCTGTTATATGATCCGCAGCACAAGCAATATAATATCCACCGCTTGCAGCAAGACTTCCCATATATGCATAAACCTTCTTTCCTGATGTTTTATAATCCTGAAGAGCTAAATAAGCTTCATCAGATTCAAAAACTGTACCACCTGGGGAATCAATAAAAAGAAGAATACCTTCGTTTTTTTTGTCTTCCTTCAATTTTGCTATTGTATTTAACAGCCATTCCTGATTGTAAGTAGAGCCAGCTTTCTGAATTGTTCCCTCGATATAGATAACGGCAAGATATTTTCCTTTAATTGATTTAGGTTTTTTAGAAAACAAATTATTATCAAAAGAGATACTCGAGGCTGTTGATAAAAAATCCCTATTGCTTGATAAATTGAATGTTCCCGTTTTACCAAAAATAGAAATTAATGTTGCCCCAAAAATTATGACCACAATTACAGATATTATGATTAAAAAAGCTGTAAGACCTTTTTTAGATTTTTTACCGGACATTATTCAGAATCTCCTTCATTGGTTTTATTTTCTATTTCAGCAGGTTTTTCCGGTTCATGTTGTTCTTCTTGTATTTTCAGTTCTCCTAAAGTTACTATACCAGAGTCTACAGCCTGTTTTAGCATAGCATGATATGCATTAATTTTTGTCATAGATATGTATGGCGTAATCCAGAGATTTCCAACTCCATAAGATAAAGCTCCAAGAAGTTCCCATCCTAAGAAGGATAAGTCTAAGACAAAAAGATCCCATTTGTGTCCATTGGTTATTTTTTTACTAATGTTCATTAATTCCGGTATAGAAACTTTTGGGAATTCAACTGCAAGATAGAACATTTGGGAATAGGCATAGCTTTTAACAAATCCTGGAATAAAGAAAAGCATAGTCCATAAAAATATAAAAAGAGTTTGGTAAAGACCTGTAAGAACTGCTTTACCCCAGTGTTCAAAACCATCAATGAAATTTTTAAAAGACACATTTTCAGGGGAACGGGACATCATAATGTAAACTCTAGAAGTGCAAAGACAGAAGATGCATGAGATTAAAGTTTCAAGAACTGAAAGTAATATATTAAGAGGTGAGTATTGTACCTTGTTTATTGCTTCTGCCATAGCTAAATATGCTTGAGTAATACTTTCCATGTAACCTGTCATATCACCAGAGAAGGCTGCACTATAGTCCAGAGTGTTTAGAAAAGCCGAATATCCTGTAACTACCATAGGTATGGAAAATAATCCGATGATTACAGTTGTAAATAGTGTCATAAGAACCGGAACTCCTGTTCTGTTCTTTAACTGCCTTTTAGCAAAGTCTTTGTATTTGATTCTATCAAACATTTTGAATCTCCTTTTTTTTTATAATTTTAATGAATTTGCAGGAATTATTACATAACATCTTTTTGGGTATCTCTAAAAATTGCAATTTTTAGAGATACCATTTAGCATTTCGCTGTAATAACGTTCTTCAACTAAGTCAAGTGAAAGACCAGCCAATAAAAAAATTTTTTCTTCAAATTTTTTTGCTTTGTCTATAAAGTTTGAACTATTATCTTCTGAAATTATTTCAATTTCAAGAAAATCTCCAAGCGGTGGAACATTACATAATTCAATATTTGCTGTAAGGTTATCTTGCTTAAAAATCCAGCATTCAGTAATTTTGTGCTTTTTTAACGCAACAGAAGCACCACAGGCTTTCATGAATTTAACTATTGGTTCAGAATCTGAAAGAAAACATTCATTTTCAGAGTTTACTTCTATACTGGTTCCATCCGGATTGATTTTGATTTCTTTGTTTTTGTAAGTAAAAAGTATTTTTTTTTCTGGTTGATTGTTTTTTAATATGGTTTCTTCTCGAATTCTAAAAGAGATATAATCCTTATCTGATTTTTTTAAATGGTAATAAGTGTCATATTTATTTATAGAATAAAGGTATTGTGCAAAAGAATTTAACTTTGTTATTACACTGGTTTTATCCGGTACGTGAGCTTTCATTTCAATTTCATACATATAAAAAGTATAAACCATAAAACATAAAAAGCCGATAGTTTAAATATGAAAAGAGGAAAAGTACTCGGATTTCTTTCTGCATTATTTTTATGTGCAGGTGTTTTAAATGCAGCTGAACTTGTTGAACTAAAGCCGTATTTTTACGATAAAATTATACATGAAATAGACAAACCTCAGGCTCCAGTTATTTCTGATGACTATATTGTTTTTACAGCTGATTCAGGATACAAATTTGTTGGCATAGCATTTGACTTTGAAGGTTTTCAAAAAATCCATCCATTTGAAATTTTAAAATCATATGATGAAGATGGTGAACTTACAAAGGAAATAATGTTTTATTGTTATGAAAGGAAGCATAAAACCCAGTCCATAAAATACAGGCTTGTAATGGACGGATTGTGGACTACTGACCCGCATAATCCGGTAAAAGAATATGATGAAAAAATTAATTTGTATTTTTCAAAAGTAGAAAATCTTGGGGATATTGAAGTAATAACAGGACAAAAAAATGAAACTCTTACTCATTTTATTTATAAGGGGGAGAGTGGGCTTGATTTAAGACTTGCGGGAACTTTCACGAACTGGGATCCATGGATTTATAATTTGATTGAAACTTCCCCAGGTTTTTATGAATTGGAACTTCCTCTACCAAGAGGTCAATATTTTTATAGTTATTATGTAGGATTACAGCCTGTTCTGGATAATACAAATCCTGAAAAGGCGTACACTGCAGATGGTAGAACTGCTAATGTTCTTACTGTAAACTAAAAAAAGGACTGCATTTTTTATTTAGAATGCAGTCCTTTTTTTTTGTTATCTTTTCATTAACCCAGAAAGTTGACTTGGATCCATTCCTTGTAATTGGGACGGATTAATTCCCATTCGATTCATCATCTGACTCATTTTGCTTCCATTGCGTGAAAGTTTTTTCATTGTAAGTTTTGTCTTTTCAAACTGTTTGATAAGTTTGTTTACTTCTGCAACAGAGGTACCAGACCCTTGAGCAATTCTTTTTCTTCGTGAAGGTCCTATAATAAGGTGGTTCAGTCTTTCTTTGTATGTCATTGACAGAATAATTGCTTCCTGTTTTTTCATTCCGCTTAAATCAACATTCTGATTTGCCATTCCTGCCATGCCCGGCATCATTTCAAGGAGTTTTGAAGGATCGCCCATTTTTTTAATCTGCTGGAATTGTTCAAGCATATCTTGTAGAGTGAATTCATTGCGTGCAAGTTTCTTTTGAAGTTTTGCAGCTTCTTCTGCATCGACTGTTTCCTGAGCTTTTTCAACCAAAGAAACAACATCTCCCATACCAAGAATTCTGCTTGCAATTCGGTCTGGGTGAAATTGTTCAAAATCTTCGGTTTTTTCACCAGTACCTATAAAAAGAATAGGTTTTCCTGTAATGGATTTTAATGAAAGAGCGGCACCACCACGAGCATCAGAATCGAATTTTGTTAGAATTACACCAGTAAGACCAAGCTGTTCGTCAAAAGATTTTGCAATATCTACGGCATTCTGACCGGTCATAGAGTCTGCAACTAAAAGAACTTCTACCGGATTAGTGTTTTTCTTTATTTGTACAAGCTCTGCCATCATGTCTTCATCTATTTGAAGTCGACCGGCTGTATCCAGGATGATTGTATCAAATCCGTTTTTCTTTGCATAAGAAAGAGAGTTTTCTGCAACTTTTACTGCATTTTTTGTGTTTAACGCTTCATCTTCTTTATATACTTCAACACCTATTTTTTCGCCAAGCTGACAAAGTTGTTCAACAGCGGCAGGACGTACAAGGTCACATGCAACAAGAAGTGGTTTTCTGCCATCTTTCTTAATTTTTGCAGCAAGTTTGTGGGATGCGGTTGTCTTACCAGAGCCCTGAAGACCAAGCATAAGAATTACAGATTGTGTATCTGGTCCTTTTAAGTGCAGGTCAGTTTTTGTGTCGCCAAGCATTGAAACCATCTTGTCGTGGATGATTTTTACAAACTGCTGCCCCGGATTTACAGCTTTAAGTACTTTTTCACCTTTTGCTTCTTCAATTGTGGAATTAACAAAGCGTCGAACAACACGAAGATTTACATCGGCTTCAAGTAAAGCCATTTTGATTTCTTCAACAGTTTCTTCAATGTTTTTTTCTGTAATTGTCGCTTTGCCGCTTAATCGGCGCATGATATTACTGAATGTTCCTGTAATCTTTTCAAGCATTTTCTTATCCCTGTTTATTATTATTTAAAAGAAAATTGTTTTCCTGTTTTATTCTTTGTTGTTAAAGAAAAGTTCCCGTAAGTAATCTTTAGGGGAAATTTCTTTATTAAGAATTCTGTAAAGACTGTCTGAAATAGGAAGTTTAAGGTTTTTCTGGACAGCAATTTCGTGAACATATTTACATGCAACGGCACCTTCTGGAAGATAGCCGATTTTGGAAATATTAGCAATTAAATCGTCCAAATCTTTGAAGTTAGAAAGAATGTCAGTTTTTATAATATCCTGTCCAAAACGTCTGTTACGTCCGAATTTGCTTTTACAGGTTACATCAAGATCTCCCACTCCAGAAATTGAAGTAAAAGTCTGGGAGTGGGTAGACCCCATAGCAAATCCTAGTTTCTGAATTTCATTAAGTCCGGCAGCTAGAAGAAGTGCTTCTGTATTATCACCGAACATATTTGAAGTTTCAGAAATGGCATCCATTGCCCCGTACATTACGGCAATAACATTTTTTGCTGCAGCACAAATCTGAACTCCAATAATATCAAGGCTTGAATAAACCATAAGTCCGCGAACATGAAGAAGTTCACGGAAAACAATTGAGTTTCTGGGATTTTCTGAAGCGGCAATGAGACCAGTGATTTTTCCCATAGCCACCTCTTCTGCGTGACTTGGGCCTGCAATATATACAGTTTTACCCTTATAGCATTCTGGAAGTGCTGATTCAACTGTTTCAAGAATAAGTCGCGGACCGTTAGGAGAAGGTACAAAACCTTTTGTCAAAACCCCGATAACAGTGCTGCCGTCTGCAATATTAGGAATGTTAACTATTTTTTTAATTGTGCTTTCAAGGAAAAGTGATGGAGAAGCAATAATGAGAAATTCCTTTCCTGTAGCAGCTTCAATAATGTCATTTGTAACAGTTACATTTTCTGAAAGGGGGTATCCTGGAAGGAATTTTTTATTTTCATGTTCATTATTTACAGAATCTTTTACTTCAGGTTCAAGTGCCCACATCTGGATTTTATGTCCTCCACGGGCAAGTGCCTGTCCAAGACCTGTTCCCCAGGCTCCGGCTCCAATAATTCCAACATTTTTGCTTTCCATATAATTTTCCTTCTAAAAAGTTCGCAGGGGGCGAAAATAAGTTAAATGTCATGCTGAAAACTTTGACATATTCAGTATATCTCTTGATTCAGCATACACTAGATTCAGTGTTGAGCTTCCGAATTAAATTCGAAATGACACTGGATTTTATATTTATTGAACAGACCCCCAAAAAAAGCCTGGTACTAAATTAATAGTACATTTCGCAAGCGTCTTTCCAGTCAATCAATTCATTTTCCTTAAAGAAAATCTTGATTTCACGTTCTGCAGATTCATCACTATCTGATGCATGGATAATATTGTGGCTTACGTTTACACAGTAGTCACCACGGATTGTACCAGGCATAGCTTCTGCAGGTTTTGTAGATCCTACCAGTTTTCGTACCAAAGTAACGCAGTCATTTGCCTGCCAGACCATTGCTACTACAGGACCTGAAGTAATGTAATCAACCAGATCTTTGAAGAATGGTTTTGCAGAATGTTCTGCATAATGTTCTTTAGCCATTTCTGGTGTGATTGTCATAAGTTTAAGGCCTACCAGTTTGAGACCTTTTTTTTCAAGGCGGGAAATTACCTCGCCAACTAACCGGCGGTTTACTACACCGGGTTTAAGCATTGTGTAACATCTTGTCATAATTCGTTAAGTATATAGAAAAAATGTACAATTCTCAATGGATAGCAGAAATTTCACAATAATAAAATATCGATATATAATGAACATTAACTGTTGTTTTCTTGGAGGACGTTATGAAAATAAAATCATTTCTATTAGCGGTAGGATTATTAATGATCGGAAAATTATGTTTTTGTCAAAATATGAAAGATACTGAAGGGGCTTTCACATTTAATGTTCTGGATATGGATGAAAATTCACCTGTTTCATGCATGGATCTTAATAGGGAAATAACAGATGAAAGTCCTTTTGTAAAAGTTGGTATTGATGGGCATCTTTATGCGGGAAGTGAAAGAATCAGGCTTTTTGGTACAAATATTTCGGCTTTTCCTGAAAAAAATCAGGCAGAAAGAAATGCAAAAAGTCTTGCGGACAGAGGTTATAACGTAATCCGATTTCATCACACAGATGCTTCATGGACTAATTGTTTTCTTAAATATTCAAATGGGAAATCTGTAATTGATCCTGTTGGATTGGATAAGTTTGACTATTTTGTATATTACCTTAGAAAGTATGGTATTTATACAAATCTGAACCTTTTGACCGGTAGAACGTACACAGAAAAAGACGGAATGCCATCTGGAACTGACAAAATTCCTGACTGGAAAAACCGTCATCTTATTGGTTTTTGGAATGATAAAGCCAGAAATTTACAGAAGGATTATGCTAAAACACTTTTGGAACACGTAAATCCTTATACCGGGCTTGCTTTGAAAGATGACCCTGCATTAATAATAATCGAAATTAATAATGAGCAGGGAATGATTCATTCATATCTTGGAAACGGTCTGAATAACTGCCCTGATGTTTTATGGGATGAGCTGGAAATTAAATGGAACGAGTGGTTAAAAAATCATAATTTGGATAAATCTGTACTGGAAAAAAAATACAATGAAACACATAAAAATGGGAAAATACTGGTTGATTCTAATTCCCGCTGGAATCTGGAACAGCATGAGGGGGCTAAAGCATCCTTTTCAGATAACGGCTCAACAAAAATTATTGATATAAAGAAGAATGGAACGCAGTCCTGGCATGTTCAGTTCAATACTCCTAAACTGCAAATTGATGAAGAAAAGGTATATACGGTTTCATTTAAAGCAAAAGCTTCAAAAAAGTGTGATTTTAATCTGAGTGTAATGATGGCTCATGATCCATGGTCTGGTCTGGGCTTTAATAAAAAAGTTACGCTGGATACTAAATGGAATGAGTACACAATTATTCTGGCAGGATTGAAGTCTGACAGTAATGCAAGACTGAATATTGGGGAATTGGGTTTTCTTTCAGGTACAAAAATCGAATTTCAGAACTTAAAGATGTCTGAAGGGGGAAATATAGAAGCTGTAAAAACTTCTAAGAATGGAATTGAGTTTCCTAGACCTGAAGTATACAGCGAACTTCCTGAAGGTTATAAAAATCTTGTGTTAAATTTTCTTTATGATGTAGAAAAAGATTATTGGACTGATATGAGAGATTTTATTAGGGAAGAACTATCCTGTTCTGCACTTTTGATGGGAAGTGCTATGGGAAATGTGACAACCGGTATATCCTGTCTTTTTGATATTATTGATTCACACGCTTATTTTAATCATCCCGTTTTTCCTGGAAACGACTGGGATATGGGAAATTTTTACGTAAAAAATGATTCACTTTCGCGTCAAAAAAACTCCCAGACATTAACGAACCTTGCTCAATACAGAGTTTTTGGAAAACCGTTCAGTGTATCAGAATATGACCATCCATATCCAAATCAATATAGTGCAGAAATGTATCCTATGCTCGCAGCGTTTGCAAGTTATCAGGACTGGGATGCTGTTTATACATTTAATTCAGAAATAATAGAATCAGATGAATCTAAAAATAACAAAATCACCGGATATTTTGATCAGACGCATAATCCTGTAAAGGCCGCGGCGGCTCCTCTTGCTGCAAGAATTTTCAGAACATGGGCTATAAAGCCTGCAAGTACGGCATTCTATAAAATCAACCTTGATGAAAAGAAGGAAAGAGATTCACTTCATAAGTTCGGTTCGTGGGGTGTTGGAAAAGTTGATGCTTATGACAATTTTGATGCAGAACGGACTTTTACACAGAGAACCGGAATTATATGGGAAAATAAAGATTTTAATTTGGAACCGATTCCAGAACGGGTAGAAGAATCGTCTTCAATTTATAGAGATGAAAATACTGGTACATTTTATCTTTCAACAAAAGATGCTTTTATTTTTGTTGGTAACAGTAAATCAAAAGTACCAGAAAATGAAAATTTTAGTTTTAGATCAGACGGAAATTTTGCTTCTGTAATGGGAGTAAGACTTGATGACGGGAAATGGATTTTTTATGCCGCTTCCTGGTCAGGCAATAAGGGGGAATTACTTCGTGAATATGGAAAAGAAAAATCTTATTCCAGCGGGCAAAATGTGATTCAAAGGGATTTTGTAAAGCTTACTTCCAAACCTCCTTATGCCTCAAAAGATGCAGTGGCTCTTTCGGTTTCCGGAATCTTGAATCTAAATTCAGAAAGTATGCATTTTTCTCTTTTGGATAATAAAGGGATGAAATTCGGGAAAATACAGGATGGAAATCATTTTGAGTTTAAAGAAACTTCCGGAACGCTTTGGTATATACTGGAACCATAAGTAAAATTTTTCTGATTTTTTATAACATATTTATTAAACGCTATATTTTTGATAATATAATTTTATGATAGTAATGAAATTTGGAGGTTCTTCTGTAGCAAATGCAGATAGAATCAAACATGTAGCCTCAATTATAAAGGCTTATCGCGAACAGCGTCCGGTAGTTGTATTGTCTGCAATGGGTGATACAACAGATTATCTTCTTGAAGCGGCAGACATGGCTGTAAAAGGTACAGTTGATGTAAAAAATGTACGCGATCTTCATTATGAAACAGTTGAGACTTTGGGACTTGATGTAAAACCTGTTGATGATCTTTTAGGGGAATTGAATCAGCTTCTTACTGGAATCAGCATGCTTCGTGAACTTACTAAAAAAACGCGTGACTACCTTGTTTCATTCGGAGAACGCCTTTCTGTTAGAATAATGGCCATGTATCTGGAAAAAGAAGGTGTTCCGGCTAATTTCTTTGATGCATGGGATATAGGCATAGTTTCCGATTCTAATTTTATGGCTGCAGAACTTTTGGATGAAGTTTGGGAAAATATTCCAAAATCTCTTAATGCATATAAAGACGGACTTTCAAATGCAGTTCCTATTGTTACCGGCTTTATTGCAAAAGATAAAAATGGAAATATCACAACGCTTGGTCGTGGTGGTTCTGACCTTTCTGCAACAATGATTGGGTCTGCTATGGGGGCTGTTGAAATTCAGACATGGAAAGACGTTGACGGTATTATGACCACAGATCCTCGTATCTGTTCGGATGCTAAACCTGTTCCGGAAGTAACTTACGAAGAAGCTCAGGAACTTGCAATGTTCGGGGCTCAGGTATTGCATCCTCGTTCTATGATTCCATGCCGTAAGACTGGTACTCCTGTTAGAGTAAAGAACTCATATAATATTACAAGTCCGGGTAGTATTATTGTTGAAAAGCATAATGGAAAAACAAGTCCTGTTTGTGCTATTTCTACTGTAAAGAAAATTAATCTTATTGATATACAGTCTTCGCGTATGCTGGGAGCAGCAGGATTTTTGGCTCATGTATTCAATCAGTTTTTAAAATGGAATATTTCAATTGATGTGATTGCAACTTCGGAAGTTTCTGTTTCACTTACAGTAAATGCAAAAGATAATATAACAGGTCTTCTTGAAGATTTGGAAAGAGTAGCTGATGTTGAAGTTAAAACTGGAAAAGCAATTGTAACTGTTGTTTGTGATGCAACTCATTCTTCTTCAATTCTTGCAGCTGGCTTCGATGCTCTTTCTGATGAAGGTATAAATGTTCAGATGATTTCTCAGGGCGCCAGTAAGGTTAATATCAGTATGATTGTTGATGAATCTGAAGCGGAACAAACCGTAAAAGTTCTTCACAAAGCATATTTTGGGTAAATAGAAGTGAAAGATTTTATTAAAGTTTTCCTTTGCAGTATTTTAGTTGGAATTGCAAATGTTATTCCAGGTGTTTCTGGTGGAACTCTTATTGTTGTGTTTAATTTATACGACAGACTGGTTAATTCCATTACTTTAAATGTTAAGAAACTTTGGGAAAATAAGTGGTTTCTTCTTTCCGTTATCCTTGGTATGGGAACCGGAATTCTGGGTTTTTCTAAGGTAGTAACTGTGTTATATGAAAAATTTCCTTGTCAGACCAGTTGTTGTTTTACCGGACTTGTTATTGGTAGTATTCCAATGCTTTTCAGAATGGTTTTTAAGAAATCTGGGGATGATGGAATTCAAGATTCTGAAGAACATGAAGATAAAAATGATTCATGCAGAAAAGAAAAATCGCCAAATATATTTATTCTTATTTTATTCATAGTTTTGGGTTTTGCAGTAATGACTGTCTTTTATTTTCTGAATGGAAAATTTGGAATTAATGAAACTATGACATCCGGTCTTCCGTCTTTTTCTTTTACACTTGCTGTTAAGATGTTTACTGCAGGATTTGTTGCTGCTGTTGCTATGATTATTCCAGGAATTTCGGGTTCACTTATTATGGTCGCAATTGGAATTTATCCTGTTGTTATGAGCGCTATAGACGGGCTTACAGGAGGTAGCTTTTCAGCTTCCTTTATTTTTCTTTTTCCTTTCGGGATTGGTGTTCTTATGGGAATTGTTTCAGGAATTCTTTTTATTAAATGGATTCTTAAAAGAGTTCCAAATTTTACTTATGCCGTAATCCTTGGATTAATTGCAGGTTCTGTTCTTACTGTTTTTCCGGGAAGCTGTGTTTTTGAAAATTTTATAATTGCTTTGACCTCCCTGTTGTTTTTGGGATTGGGTTTTGCAATATCTTTTTTCAGTAATTTTTTTAGTGGAAATAATAAATAAGTAAAAATATTTATTTAGCTTTTCCCCTTCGCTGCAAATTATTAATATTGGAAGTCGACTTGCTCGTTGACTTTTTATGGGAGTGAATATATGAAAATTGCTTTAGTAGGTTATGGCAAAATGGGGCTTATGATTCGTAATGCTGCAGAAGCCTGCGGTCACGAAGTTGTAGTTACTGTTGATGTTGCAAATAAAGCGGCAGATGTAATTGTTCCTGTAGGGGATGGAAAAGCTGTTGCCGAAGCTGTAAAAAAAAGTGGTGCTGAAGGTGTAATTGAATTTACTCATCCAACAGCTGTGATGGAAAATATTAAAAATCTTCTTCCGCTTGGCATACCTCTTGTTGTTGGAACTACAGGCTGGAACGATAAATTTGATGAAGTTGAACAAATGGCAAAGAACTGTGATGGTGTTATTCTTGCAGGAGGTAATTTTTCTGTAGGCGTAAATTTGCTTTATAAAATTATTGCTGAAGCCCAGCGTCTTATTTCGTCTTATACTGAATACGATACTGCTGTTTGGGAAATGCACCATACTCAGAAAGCAGACAGTCCTTCCGGGACAGCTTTGGAAATAGCTAAAGTTATTCTTGAAAACAATCCATTAAAAAACGAAATAGTTACAGATGAATTTAAACAGAAGCCGGAAAAAAATCAGCTTCATGTTTCTTCAACACGTTGCGGTAATGTGCCTGGAACGCATTCTGTGTTCTTTGACGGACCTGCAGACACTATTGAAATTAAACATACTGCAAGAAGCCGTGAAGGTTTTGCTTATGGAGCTGTTCATGGACTTGAAAAGATTTATGAAGGATTAAAAAATGGTACTCTTTCAAAAGGGCATTTTTATAAAATGACTGAAATGTTTTAGTAAAAAAAAGCTGTTCATTTTTTGTGAACAGCTTTTTTTATCTAAATTAACTATTTTGAATTAATTAAATGTCACCTTCTTCAATCTGACCGAATTCACAGAATGCTTTTGTAATATTAAGGTATTCTATCTGTTCCAAATCATTTTTTATAGTTTTATATAGTTTTATTTCTCCACGTCCAGTGCCGCAGGCAACGATTGAAAGGGTTTTTCGTTTTCCTTCCGGAAGTTCTATTACTCTGTTAGTCAGTTCTGTTATTTTACAGTATATGTCAATGTCAACAACCCAGTTTTTGTTATTAAGACTTGCTGACCAGTGAAGTTCTTCTGAATCATCATCTTCGCTTCTGGCTGGAGACTGCTGGCAGTCCCATACACAGTTGTATTTTTTCTTATTTTCTGCACAGAATTCCAGTTTGTTTCCTTCAAAATTCAATAGAAGTGAAACCATATCATTGTAAATTCCCTGTGAAGCAAAACTGGAATCAAAAAGTGTGCGGCCGGATATAAGACTTGTAAGACTTGAAGCAGAAATGTGAAACCAAGGTGCCGGAAGTGTTTTTCCTGAAAATTTATCAAAATAACCGAATGATGTTAGCGGGTTAATTATATAATCAGTGCCACAATAGGTTACTGTTCCTGACATATTTGTTTTTATTCCAATTGGAATCCAAAAATTAGGATTACCTTGGTATCCTGTATCAAAATCCTGAATAATCTCGTAATCAAGGTTCCATTCTGCGTAACCATGATTACACATGTATTCCGGGTGGGCGAGAATTTCCTTTTCTGTATAACTTATAAATCCGCTTAAATGAGATTCTGTAAATGAACAGTTTCCTACTTGAATGGAAAAAGGTTTTTGAGAGATTTTTGTGTTGTGAATCGTGTCATAAAGTGCAAATTGTTTTCCTTTTTTACCGAAAGCACCGAATCTTATTGATACAAAAGAAGGTTGTAATATTTTTTCTGTCTCCAGTTCCATAGCAGCTTTAGTTCCTGCTAAGGCATATTGAAGGTCTTCTGCAGAGACCGCAGTGCGTGATTTGAATCCAAGAATTTCTTCAGAAGGCGAAAGGTAAGGATTAAGCATTTCAAGTTCAATAAAAAAAGATTTTTCTTCACCGCTTTCTTTTTCTCTGGCGTTAAATATATATCTCCAGAGAATTATTCCATTCTTTCGTAATCCCCCAGTAAGAAGTGTTTTGATATTGTTCAGGCTTTTTTTAGATGCACCCATTTTTTCCCCTTTTTCTGTATTTACATTTTCGGTAAATAATTAAATAACTTTATGTTTTACCGTCATATTTAGGGGAATTCATGTTCATAAAATCTATCAGTTTTCAATTATTGTTTATTTGTGATATAATAGTAAAGTATGGATAAATTACAGTTAGCACCGTCTCTTTTGTCAGCGGATTTTAGAAATTTGAGTGAAGCTATGAATAAGATTGAACAGGCTGGTTCTGGTGCTGTTCATATTGATGTAATGGATGGATCCTTTGTGCCCGAAATTACATACGGTGAACCTGTGATCAGATCAATTCGTTCGTGTTCAAAACTTCCTTTTGATGTTCATCTTATGGTTGAAAAACCCGAGAATCACATTTCACTGTTTAGTGACGCTGGTGCAGACTGGATTACTTTTCATATAGAAGCAACAAATCATGCAAATCGTGTTATTCAGATGATTCATGAAAAAGGAAAAAAAGCGGGAATTGCTTTAAATCCGGGAACACCAGTTTCTGCTCTTTTTCAAGTGCTTGAATACGTTGATCTTGTTCTTGTTATGACTGTTAATCCCGGATGGGGTAATCAGTCAATTATTTCTTCCTGTTTAAATAAAGTTAGAGAATTAAAAAAAATACGGAATGAAAACAATTATGGATATAAAATTTCTGTAGATGGCGGTGTGAATGAAAAGACTTTGGAGTCAGTTATTGAAGCCGGTACAGATATAGTGGTTTCGGGTTCTGCTTTTTTTAAGGGAACCTTAAAATGGGACTTATAAAGAATCGGGGGAAAATCGTGAAAAAGAAGATCTTTTTAAGTTTATTGAGTTTTGTGTTT
Organism: Treponema sp.; assembly: GCA_021442965.1. Next base: position 8,854 of record JABUUX010000400.1, on the reverse strand, counting down.
TTCTTTAAGCCGGTTTTTGCATACAGTTCTGGGGATGCAGCTTTTTTGGAAGGCTGCCGGGCTTTTGCAGATGGAGATTGGACTCGTGCAATTTTTTCTTTAAAACAGGCTGCATCTTTTGAAGAGAATAATACACCTGAAACTTATTATATGCTTATAAATGCAGAAATATATTCTGGTGATTATAAAAGTGCCCTTGATGATTGTGAGTGGTATTTGAATCTGTTTGCCAATTCGCTTTATGATTCGCATGTGACATATTTAAAAGGTCGTACTTTGTATTCTTTGGGAGAGTATGATAAAGCTGTAATTACATTAAGTGATTTCTGTCATCAAAATGAAAGACATGATATGTATGCTGCAGCTCTTTTTTGGATTGGTGAAAGTTTTTATGCGTGTTATCAGTATGATGACGCTGCCGCTTTATATCAAAGAATTGTAACTGAATTTCCCGCAGACGGGAAAGCTCCGGCTTCACAATACAGAATTGAAACTATCAGGCAGAGGGACAGAGAGGAAAAACTTCTTTATCTTTTAAAACAGACAGGAGAAGAATATCTTTTTGCCCGTGAAGAATATGAAAAGCAACTTAAACTCTATTCCACAGAAACTGCATCTTCTACACGGCTGAAACTTTTGGATGCGCAGCAAAGAAATCTGGAACTGGAAGAAAAATATCGTGAACTTGAACAGGAACTGGAAAATGTAAAAGCTCAGAGACAGGCGGCTTTAAATGCCGCTGAAGAAGAAGCGGCAAAAGCTGATGCGATTGTATCTGGCATAAAAAAAGCAGAAGAAGAAAGAAAAGAGGAAGAACTCAGACTTCTTCAGGAACTTATGAAAAAAGCTGCAGAAACTAAAATCCTTTTGGAAAATCAGAATAACTAATCCTTTGTTTGGGTTAAGGACGATTGAATGAAAAAAACTATTCTAAAATCATTATACATAATAACAGTTCTTTTTATTTTTTTTGCGGGAGTTTTATCTTCCTGTGCCAGCACTAAAAAAGTTGAGAGTGCAGCTGCAGAAAGTGTAACCACTGATGATAAAAGTTTATCAAAGAGTGAAAAACGGAAAGCTGAAAAAGAAGCGAAGAAAGCAGAAAAGGAAGCCCAAAAGAAAGCAAAATCTAATAAATCTGGGAAAAAAACTGATGATTCTGGGGGTGTAGAAGAAACTCCTTCGGACATTCAGGATAAAAAATCTTCTGGAAAAAAACTTACAGAGGAAGAAAAATGTTTTGTCGGTTGGGATTATTGCGGACAAAATAATGTTACTGTAGATTCAGGAAATGTTACTGTTAAAGCACGCGGTAAAAATGGAAGTTTTAATTTATATTCTAAAGATTTTGACGGGAAAGGAACACCTGTCCTTTCTTCATATGATGAATTTACCAGAACATCATTTTATTTAAAAGCTGGAAAGCGTGTTTTCAAACTTGCTGACGGGGCTGGAGTAAAATCATCCTGCGGAAAAACTGATAATGGAGTAAGAATTTATTATTCTATCCAGAATGTAGCACAGGTAGTTGTTGATTTACAGATAATTAAGTCTGAAGAATCCCGTGATGCTGATATGGTAAAAATATCGTCCTCTGTAAAAAGTTTAAAAAAGAAAAAAGACGAGTTTGGTTTGAAAATTTGTATGGATACTGAACTTGGAGAAAAAAATATTTATCATTTTTATACTTCTGATGGTCTTCCAGTGAAATCTGAACTTGCCTTTCATACAGGTACAAAACCAAAATGGATTCAGAGTGGGAACGAACTTACAAGCCTTCAGGTTCTTCTTTCGGGAGCTGATATTACAGAACAGGATGTAATATCAGTTGCGAGTTTTAGTACCATTAATACTTTGGAATGGATTCCTCCTGTACAGTCAAGCAGAGCTTTTGATAACGTACTTTCATATAATAATTCTGCAGTTGGAATTAACTGGATTCCTAAAATGCTGGAGCCGGGAGAAGAATTTTTTGAACTGTTCTATATGACTTTTTCTACATATCCACTTTCTGTAAACGGGGAGGGCTTCTTAAAAGCCTATGAGCAAGCTCATAAAAAAAATGATACACCTGAAGTTGTTTCAGAAACTTTACCCCCGGTAACTCAAGTTGAGCCCTCTGTTTCTGAACCTGTTGTTCAGAAAACAGAAGTAATTATTATTCGCGAAGAACCTAAAACTGTTCCTGTTGAAAAAAAGATCCCTGTACAAGAGGAAACTAAAACTGTTCAAACTTCTGTAGAGGTTGTGAAGGAAGAAAATCAGACTTTGCCTCAAGCTTCTGTTCAGGAACCTGTTACTCCTTCTACAAAGAAAACTCCGGAACCGCTTTGGCTTCCTGAACAGCTAAGAAAAAAAACAACTCCTGTAGAGGAAAAAACTGAGCCTGTTCCTGAAATAAAAACGGAAACTGCTCCGGAACCGCTTTGGCTTCCTGAACAGCTAAAGAAAAAAACAACTCCTACAGAGGAAAAAACTGAGCCTGTCCTTGAAGTAAAACCAGAACCTGTTACGGAAGTTAAAGTTCAGCCTGTTTCAGAAGTTGTGTCAGAACCTGTTTCTGATGTTTTACTGGATCCTGTTCCAGAGGTAAAGTCTGAGCCTGTTCCAGAAGTAAAAACTAATCCTATACCAGAACTTGTGGCAGAACCTGTTTCTGAAGTTCAGTTGGAACCTGTTCCTGAAATTAAGAAAGAAACTGTTACTGAAGTAAAACCTGTTGTAAATGAAAAAGTTGAGCCTGTAATAGAATATGTTTATGAGATTATGGATTATCAGCTTTCACCAGCTTATATTCAAAGTTTATTGGATAGAATTGAAGAATTGCAGAGTGATGAGTCAAATTTGAATAAAGATGAACTTTTAAGATTAAGCCATGAGCTTGATGAGATTCTTAAAAAATTGAGGAATTAATAGCGATGGCAAAAGATATTCTGGAACTTGCCTGGGCAGAAATGCGCCGAAGACATTTTGGTACAGCAATAAAAATGCTTGAAGGCAGAGCAGAAATTTATGAGGATAACGCTGAATATTATATTATGCTTGGAACTGCCTGCCTTTATGTAGGTGATATAGGTTCTGCGTCATCATGTTATCAGCATGCCCGACATATTAATCTTACAAATACAAATCTTCTTTTGGGACAAGCTGCAATTTATTTGCGTCATGGTAATACTGAAAAAGCTCTTCATTATTATTTGGAAATTCTGGAAAATGATCCGAATAATAAAACTGCTAAAGATGCTATGGAATTTATTCGGCTGCATGGCGATTACGAAACGATTTGCAGATGGACTGATACTGGAAAAATCCAGCAGTTTTTTCCCCCTTTAGGACCTAATCCTGATAAAATTTTTTACGGATCGCTTTTGACAGCTGCGTGTCTTGCCGGCTGTATTGTATCTTTATTTTTTCTTAGTGGCAAAAAGAAAATTTATGACGGTCCCAGACGTGATTTAAATGCAATTGTTCTTACACAGGATGAAAAGTCAAATGCACAGGAGGCCGATCTTTCCAGTCAGTCTTACCGATATATTCTTTCTCCAAAAGAAATAACAAAGTCTTACGAAAAAGCTTTGATGTATTTTCAGACAAATGATGATAACAGGGCTCAGATTGAAATAAACAGAATTTTGAATTCAAATGCGTCTCTTTCTATAAAGCAAAAAGCAAACGTTGTTATGACATACCTTTCCATTCCTTCTTTTGATTCTTTAGAATTCAGTCCGGAATATAAGGATGTAAAAGAAGATCCTTATCTATATATGGATTGTTATGTAATTTGGAGTGGGGTTCTTACAAATGTTATTATTTCCGAAACTGCACTTTCTGCAAATTTTTTAGTAGGTTATAATACAGGAGATGATTTTCAAGGTGTTGTTTTTTTAAAGTTTGAATCAATTCCAAACATAGAAAAAGACAAACCATTAAGTGTGCTTGCAAGAATTACTGAAGAAGACGGGAATATTGTCTTAAAAGGCCGCTCTGTTTATCAGGGTGTGAAATTTTAAAATTTTGATTAACATTTTGCGTAAAAATGAAAAATGAAGCCATATTAATATTGGTGGGAAATATAAATTTAATTATTTAAGGAAGGTATTTAAATGGCAAAAGCTGGTACAACTACGGCAACAAGCTCTGATGTATCTGAAAAGATGAAGGCTTTGGAAGCTGCACGTCTTCAGATTGAAAAACAGTTTGGTACCGGTTCTCTGATGAAATTGGGAGATAAAGCCAATGTTCAGGGAATTGATGTAATTCCATCCGGATCTATTCTTCTTGACGAAGCACTAGGTATTGGTGGATATCCTCGTGGCCGTGTAATTGAAATGTATGGACCTGAAAGTTCAGGAAAAACAACACTGGCTCTCCATGCGGTTGCTGAAGCTCAGAAACTTGGAGGGGTTGCAGCGTTTGTTGATGCAGAACATGCTCTGGATCCTGTTTATGCAAAAAATCTGGGTGTTAATATTGATGAACTATGGGTTTCTCAACCTGATACAGGCGAACAGGCATTGGAAATAACCGAAAATCTTGTTAGGTCAGGTGCAGTTGATATTATTGTTGTTGACTCAGTAGCGGCTCTTACTCCTCAGGCAGAAATTGAAGGGGATATGGGAGACAGTCACATGGGACTTCAGGCACGTCTTATGAGTCAGGCTCTTAGAAAGCTTACTGCAATTATTGGAAAATCAAACTGTATCGTCGTTTTTATTAACCAAATTCGTATGAAGATTGGGGTTATGTTTGGAAACCCGGAAACAACAACTGGAGGAAATGCTTTGAAGTTCTATGCTTCTGTTCGTCTTGAAATCAGACGTATAGAATCTATAGATTCAAAAAACAGTGAAGATGCTGTTGGAAACCGTGTTCGAGTAAAGATAGTAAAAAATAAAGTAGCCCCACCATTTAGAAAATGTGAGCTTGATATTTACTTTGGTAAAGGAATTTCTTATACAGCATCACTTTTGGATTGTGCAGTAAAATATGAAATAATCAATAAAGCTGGTGCATGGTACTCAATGAATGAAGAAAAGATAGGACAAGGTAAAGAGAATACTCTTGCATTCCTGGAACAGCATCCCGAAGTTGCTTCAGATATTGAAGCAAAACTTAGAGAGAGACTTTTCCCAGGTCAGATTCTTAAGAATAAAGAAGGTGTTCCTGTTCAGCGTGAGCCGCGTATTGCTCCAAAATCTGAAGCAAAAGTAAATCCTGCTGAAGAGACTGTTGAATTAACATCCAAAGGTCAGACTCAAGTTCATCCGGATTCAAAACTTGCAGATGAATTGTTTTAATAATTAAGAGGAATGTTTTCAGTATAAATCAGAGAAGTCAATGAGTTGTACTGAAAACAGATTGAAATGAAAAGTATTTTATTAGGTTTGGGATCAAACAGATCCTTTTGTAACTTAGATTCGCTTCAAATTTTGAATTTGGCGTGTGAAGAGTTAAGGCAAATTGTACTGGATCCTGTTTTTTCTTCTGTGTATAAAACTAAGGCTATGTATGTTACAGATCAGGAGGATTTTTATAATATGGCTGTGTATGGTTTTGTACCTGATGAAGAAAGTCCTTATAAATATTTAGATAAAATACACAAAATTGAAGAAAAATATGGTCGTGACAGGCAAAATGAAATTCGTTTTGGATCCAGATCCCTTGACATAGATATTGAAAAGTTTGGTAATATCGTCTCAAATGATCCGGCTCTTACACTTCCACATCCCAGAATAAAAGAACGTGCTTTCGTTTTAGTTCCAGCTCTTGAGATTTTACCGGAACCTGCCGAAAATAAATTAAGAGAAGAATTCTCTAAAGCTCTTAATATAGTTGGAAAGGGCGGAGTTCAGAAACTTTAGGTGGGACTATGGCAGAAATTAACGAACAGGATTACAAAACTTCAGTGGTAACAGAAGTTCAGGATAAACCGGTAAGACAATATCAGATTGGGGATTTTGATGGTCCTCTTGATTTGTTGTGGCGCCTTATTCGTGAAAGTAAGGTTAATATATATGATATCCCAATTGCAGATATTACTGAACAATACCTTGAGTATTTGGATTATGCTGTTCAGACAGATTTAGGGGATCTTTCAGAATTTTATAGTTGGGCAGCAAAACTGATTTATATAAAAAGTCGAATGCTTCTTCCTGTAGAAATTAGTTATGATGATGAAGATGAAGAAGATCCTAGACAGGAACTTGTTGATAAATTGATTGAATATCAGAAGTTCAAAAAACTTTCTGCCCTTATGGAAGAGCAGGAAGATGATTCTGAGTGGAATTTTGAACGTAAAAAAATACAGAGAGTTCTTCCGTTTGAAGAATCTGATGATATGTGGGAAGAAGTTGATACATGGGATTTACTTCAGCAGCTTCAGTCAATCTTTAAACAGATGGTAAGCCAATATTCAAATGAAAAGATTTTGAATATGTATGAGGAAATTTCTGTTAATGAAAAAATTACATTAATGAATGAACTTTTGGAAGACAAAAAAGAGTGTATGTTTACTGAACTTCTAACCAGATCATCGAATCCTATGGATGTAATATGTGCTTTTATGGCCATTCTTGAAGCAGTAAAATTTAAAATGATTACTATCCTCCAGAATAAACTTTTTGGGGATATTAAAATCTGTAAACTTGAAGACGAACAGGCTCACATTCCAACAGAAGAAGAACTAACATCAAATTAATTATCAGGAAATGAAATGGAACTTGAAAAAGAAACAGGGCTGATTGAAACAATATTCTTTCTGGAAAGTGAACCTTTGACTGTAAAAAATCTTGCCACCAAGGCTCAACTTTCAGAAGAAGTAACAGAACAGTGTATTGAAAATTTAAAAGAAAAATATTCAGAATCCAGTTCAGGAATTGAACTTGCAATGATTACTGGTGGCTGGTGCCTTATTCCAAAAAAAGAATTTTGGGAAGTTCTAAAGGAATTTTATGGCTCTAAAAGAGATGGCAAACTTTCAAAATCTGCTATGGAAACTTTGTCTATTATAGCTTATTCACAGCCAATTACACGAAGTGAAATTGAAGCTATAAGAGGAGTTGGTGTTGATAATGCTATGCGTCTTCTTTTAGACAGAAATCTTGTAAAAGAAGTTGGAAAAAAAGATGCACCAGGTCGTCCTATTCAGTTTGGAACTACAAAAGAATTTTTAAAATTATTCCGTTTGAATTCTATTGCAGATTTGCCAAAACTTGATGAAGATGAAGCAGAACGCTTTGAGCTTTCCCGTTAGCATATGGAAAAAAAGGAAATTAGACTTCAGGTATTTCTTGCACATTCAGGTGTTGCAAGTCGAAGATCCAGTGAAGAAATTATTACACAAGGGCGAGTAAAGGTAAACGGTAGTTTAGTTAATGAACTTGGTGTTAAAGTTTCTTATTCTGATGTTATTGAAGTAGACGGAGTAATAATAAAGCCTGAAGAAACTAAACGTTATATACTCTTAAATAAGCCGGAAGGATATGTTTGTTCTTCGAGTGATGAGAAAGACAGACCCATAGCTTGTGATTTATTGAAAGAAAAATATTCTGAAAGACTTTATAATGTTGGTCGGCTTGATATGTTTTCAAGAGGACTTATTATATTTACTAACGATGGTGATTTTGCTGCTAAACTTTCACATCCTTCAAGTGAAGTTGAAAAAGAATACGTTATTTCTTCTTCTCAGGATATTCCGGAAGAGCTTCCTGTTCTATTCAAAAAAGGTATTCGATACGAAGGCGTATTCTATAAAGCTTTAGATTGTTTAAAAATAAATTCAAGAAAATGCAGAGTTACTCTTTTAGAAGGCAAAAATCGAGAAATACGTAAAGTATTTGAGTCATTCGGTGTGCCTATAAGATCTCTTACTCGAGTTAGAATTGGAAATATAAATATAAATAATATGCAGCCTGGTGAATTCAGAGAACTGAAAAAAGAGGAAGTAATTAGTCTTCTAAAACTTTGTAAATTTAAAAAATTGTAGTATGCAAAAATTAATTCTTCGAGACAGAATTTTAAGTACTGAAAAAAAAGCTTTTATTGCAGGAATATTAAATGTTACGCCGGATTCCTTTTATTCAGAAAGTCGGGGAGGGGTAGAAAAGGCTTTTTCACTGATTGAAGAAGGGGCTGATATCCTTGATATTGGTGCTGAATCTACAAGACCTGGGTTTACTGAAGTGTCTGTTGATGAAGAATTATTAAGACTGTTACCTGTGATTCGGCAAATTCGTAAAAAATCTAATATTCCTATTTCAATTGATACTAGAAAAGCTCAAGTTTTTAAGGCATGCCTGGATGAAGGTGTAGACATTTTGAATGATGTTTCAGCTTTGGATTTTGATTCTAAAATGAAAGATGTAGTTTCTGCGTCAAATGTTCCTGTTATAATGACACATACTTTTCCTCATGATAGAAATGAAAATAGTCCCAAAATAATAAAAGAGATTTCAATTTACTTTGAGAATAAAATTAAGTTTGCTGAACTAAATGGAATAAAAAAAGATAAAATAATAATTGATCCAGGAATAGGTTTTGGAAAGTCATTTGAAGAAAATATGATTCTTATAAATGAATGTGGTAAATTATGTGCTGGCAAATTTCCTATAATGATGGCTTTATCCAGAAAAAGATGTATAGGACAGATGATTGGAGATATGGAAAAAAACAGACTAGAAGGAACTGTCTATGCAAATATAAAAGCTGTGGAAGCGGGAGCAAGAATAATCCGTGTTCATGATGTGAAAGAACATGTAAAAGTTTTATAAAAAAAGTGGCTGTCTAATAACTTCAAGTCACAGTGTCATCCTGAACTTGTTTCAGGATCTCCACACTATATTTGGCGTAGATGCTG